>JALHSR010000329.1 GCA_022865315.1 Methanotrichaceae archaeon
AAGTGTACGAATTCATCCCACGACTAAAGATCGTGGGCTTTCTTCTGAATTTATCGTAAAAAATACGTTCATTTTGATCCCAATTTGGCTGCACTTTGGCATAGTCTGTACACTCTCCGCTCATCAGCTGGTGTTCATTAATGATACCATAAGTTGCAGTTAAGTAGCCGTAAGTGTGATTGACCTCATTTATGTAGGCGACTCCTAAATTGCCTGTCGTGGCATTTTTTGTTGGCTCATCTGAGCCTGAGTTTGGGTCAAAATTTACGGCACGTTTCGAGCCAGAAGGGTGATCTGCCGGGGCAACATAAATCATTTTGGTATCATCGTCAGTTACATTGTGGCCAGTAACACAGGCTCCAAATCCATCATTGGTATGCCCGACATACATTGAGCCGTCTGCAGTTGCTCCTGGAGTTACAATAAACGTTGTGCATTCATGCACCAGATTGGCTTGAACCGAGGCTGATGTCGTAAGGAGAAGCACAATTAATAGTATCATTTTCATGATATGACCTCTTAAGATTGACTCATTTGTGCTTAGGATGTTCCCTGCACTTTCCAGCTTATTTTTCTGAGAGCATATGCAGCGCTCGATTGGACTTTGCTATTGTTATCATTAAGGGCTTGGTTTAATGGATCTATTGCGCGCCGGTCTGCGATCCTTCCAAGAACTTGAGCAGCATTTGCTCGAAAATTAGGATTTTCGTCCTTTAAAGCTCGAATCAATGAATCTATAGCTGGTATCCCAATTTTAACGAGAGCTTTCTTGGCCTCTTCAACAACTATCGAATTATTATCCTTTAAAACCAGGCTCAATGAATCCGCAACTCGGGTATCATTGATCTTTCCCAGAGCCTCTACCGCATGCAAACGGACATCCGAATTTTTATCCTTTAGAGCTTGGATTAACGAATCTACATCTTTTGGTTGCTCTTCTGCCATAGCTGGCAAAAATAACAACACGAATAAAGTTATCAGAGTGCTGACGAGCTTAACTCTAATGGTACTTCCTCCTTATGCCACATCGATCATGAATCAATAAAAAGATTTGTGTAGATCGTTGTCTATACAAGTTGTGGTAAAGCTCCCACGAAATTATATTCCTTGGACCACTTTAACTTTTAATCCTGCAAGGTTTTATAACCATTTCACCTTCATATCTCTAATCCTCAATGTTTTCTTTTGGGAGAAGGGATTTCGCACGAGCTTAAAAGTAAGAATTGCGGAGTTAAAAATCTTTGGATCGATGCTATGCCTTAGTTCAAAGAGAGGACGAACTTAGGCCCAAAACAGCATTACCTCCTGAGTCAGCTTTAGAGCTAAAATGAGGTTTGAATATCATTACATGCCTGAGAAAGGTAGCTGGCTTTAAATTTCATTAATTCAACTAATTATAGTTTTAACTAAGTTGGAGAATGAAATAGAATGCACAGCGGTGATGCTGGAAGGCGAATTGTTCCAGCAAGCAATGGAGACCGAGGACAAAAGGACACTCTATCAATCTGAGTATGAGGGTAAGACCTATTTCTTCTGCGGTTATTCCTGTAAGAAGAGGTTTGACAAGAATCCAGCGAAATTTACCGCTATATGTTGGTATCATGAATCGCTGCAAACGCTCTGATAATTTTGGAGTAAATCAGTTTATATCTTGAACCAGCCAATTTGTTTGTTCAAACCGCCAGCACATGATCAAAGGTATAATTCGCATGCAGGATGATGAAAAACGAATCCAAACGCACGACGCTCGCTCGTAGCTCCCTTCAGTTCAGATCATCAGAAATCCGCTGGGAGCAATGCTGGTTGCGAGCATCACCATATTGATTTCATAGTGCTCGATCCAGGTGCTAGCTTCCCTGTTCTTGTCATCCATCCAGAACTGTTTTATCTTTTCCCCAAGTGGCACATACCCCATGAGGTCTTCAACCTGTCGGTGAAGGTAACTCTTCTGGCAGAATAAGCTCGGTTTCTCCTCGATCCATATCAGCAGGTTTTCGACCGCCGAGAGCCCGATAGACAGCCCGAGTTCGCGGAAGGCCAGGCGATATTCGCCAGGATTCTCCAGTGAATCGCCTTTCGCAAAGGCCTCCATTCCGAGCAGGGCCGAATCAACCACGGTTTCAAGCAGGCTTGCGTTCTTTAAACCACCCAGTATCATCAATTGTGCAATTCTTGAGGCATCGAAGAGTAGACTACCGACACCTAGCGGATCGCTTGTGACCAAATTAATGCCCCGGCAGATTTCGGCCATGTCGGCAATCTCGAGCTTGAGGCCGAATAGCGACGATTCTCCGAAATCCCTGGTCGCAGCCGCCTGAAGCTCATTGTAGGTAATGAAGCCATCGAGAGGATCGTGTTGGCCCGTAGATAAAACCGGGGGATAGGCAAGATCGATGCTCATCTTCCAGTAGATCCTTTTCCGGTCTCCTGATGGAGGAGTGTAAGTGAACATAGTATGGGCAGTTTTTGCTAGTTCTATTGCCCACCTGGTATAGGTCGGATCTCCTGTGACTCGGCTCACACAGTTGAGCGCATGCATCCACTTCGTCAGGTAATGGTAATACTGCCCATCCTGGTCCCATTCCAGACGTTCATTGGGCGGCTCGTCAGGCTTGCGTTCGTTTAGTCGCTTTCCGATCCGAAGGCCCCCTCTAGTCGGGTGCCGCTCACCCTCCGGCTCATCGAGACCACTGATCCAACTGCGTCTAGGATCGTCATCACGGTGCCGACCGAGCGTGTTATGCACCTGGTCGACGAGAAGCAAGCCGAGATCCCGATAGGTCTTGTCATTCGTCTTGCTGAAGAGTTCAAGGTAGTTGCACGCCGCGAACGCATCCGTCCATAGATAGAGTCGGGGATGGGCATCGACCGATACAAGCCCAGTCAAACGGGCAAAGTCCAGCATGATTTCCTGAACAAGCGCACTGGTAAAGCTTCTGTTCATTCTTCTTCTCTTGGCAATATATTATAACTTGAAATAGTATTTATTGGCTATATTATACCTGTGACCAAAGGCTGGGGCATCTGTGATCAGTTCATTCTCGATGAGTTTTAGCGCATTGACTGCGATTTTGGATATCACCAGTCAAGCCGTTGTCTAAACAAGCCTTCAAAATCAACTTCTAACTGTTGCGAAGGCAATAGTCTCATTATGCAAAAAATGCTTCCAATCCGATGACCGATTAGGAAAGTTTTCTCCAAAAGAAAAAATCCGTGAAAGCGGGGTATGGTTAGTTAATGAGCTGTATAAGGCGCCTTCATCGGCAATTCAACAGCCTGGAGATCCGGAGCTGATTCATTTCTTCCCAGCGGATAATAATATTGTAGAAAGCAGGCCTTCAGTTGGAAAATACAAGTAGCAGAATTGGCATCGATCTGAGCTATAGCCTAGTAGATCTGAGCAAAACCTCCCAGTTGGCGTGGTGGCAGAGCCATACTTTGGCATTCTACATGGTTTCATCAAATTCATTTCTGTATCGTGCAATGCCAGACACGCCAGACATGGCCTTTTCATTAAAGATCAAGATCATAAAGGCCTCGTCGGGAACTCCCACCCACCTTACTGCAGATGCTTTTATTCGAAGCTCGCTTAAAACCGAATCTGGGATAATATTCAGGGTGTCCGAGTACGATGATGAATGGTAATCCCTGACTCTTCAGCATCTCAATACCAACTTGGATCATCTGGGCGCCAATCCCATGACGCTGGAACTCAGGCAGCACAGCCATTGGGCCAAGCCCCATGCCCTCTGTTGTCTTATTGCCTTCAATCCTGATCGGACTGAAGAGAATATGACCCACGACCTGATTATCTCGGACCGCAACCAGAGAAAGGATTTCTAGGCAATTCTGGCGTAGCTTATCGACTATATCCGCCTCCGGGGACTGGCCAAAGGCCTGCATAAACGCTTTTTCGTTGACCTTCCTAACTTCCCCGATATCTTCTGGTCTTTCTTCTCGAATGCCAATCATGTTGCCACCCAGCTAAATTTGATGCTCACATGGGCGTACTCAGCAGGTTGCCTTTTTGGATTCTGTCCAGTATTTAATTTGCAGGATATTTCTCTCAGTTTAAACGCTTCTTGAGCATCCTCTGTCATGCAGTTTCACTTCTGAAACTGGCACCATTGTCGCTACTTATTCTTTTCTTTCTTTATATATTTCTTAGTTCAGATTTGCTTATTGTTCTGCCTATGGACTATTGCTATTGCTTCCCAGCTCTGGCCGTTCAATAAATCCATAGTGCTGTTGTGCCGATTGGAATTTAGGACTTGCCTTTAATTAATAATTAATTAAATTTATGTTAATAATTAATTAAACCCTAATATTAGTAATAATCATTGCTATTTTACATGATTTTTGCTGATTGCATTAAAATTAGGCCGCAAAATAATTTAATTATGATCTATCAAAAATTAACCAGAAATTATTTCAATTTAACCCCTACAATTTTTTGGCTAATTCAGCAATTTATCGGACTTATTTGACAAGAGTTCCAAAAGACGAAGATGGTGAACCTAGTTCGCTGACTCAGGGCGCTCCTAATCTTCAGCAGATACTTGCCTTGATAATACATTGACCAGGCACAATCCCTTGACATGTGGGACAGACTCAAATGCCATTACAGCAGACCTTACCATCTTAATCTTATGAATATAAACTAAGAATCAATAAGCTCTCCAAACTCCATGCTACAACTATTATAAAAATTTAATAATATAAAATA
>JALHSR010000330.1 GCA_022865315.1 Methanotrichaceae archaeon
AATGGCTATTTAATCAGGGAATTGGTGAGCCATGGATCGGTGGCGATCCCCCGTCCCACAGTCGGTGGTACCATTGAACAAAATGGTATCATAATTTATTACTAAGTCCACACATCCACCAGTAGCATTCAGCTCGCAGAAATAGACTACACACTCATGATCAGTGAGATAATGATTGCAATACCCGTCACACAAACTTGTTTCTCCTTTTGATGGGCAAGATGATGTCGGTTTCAGTCTCATCCCTCCTTTCAAAAAGTATTGCGCTGTCAAATCATTTCTAGCTTTCTCCATTTGACGTCGCAAAAACGCAAGCAAAAAAGGAACATTTGGAATCATTTCGTGAGCAAGTAATAAGTGGAAAAGCCTTTATTGTGCCAGCGCCTCTACAAACGAGATAGAGATGAAGGCAGCCTTCCTAGTGGTCGCATTACTAGCAGTATTTCTTTTAACCACAAGCGTTCATAGCCAAAGCACGCGCAGCTTTCAAGATGTGGGTAATGATTTCGAAACCGAGTAGGTAAGCAAATTGATGGCCAATAATATCCAATCTTCTCAACAGAACCTCAAGAACGACCTCTGGACGTGGGGAAGCGCGCCTAAATGTAGTATAATTGTTAATGGAATGCTTGCACCCGATCCCTATTACTTTTGGAAATCGCTCAACTATACGCAAGGTTGGCTGGGAAAGGCTTACGTTGATCCCAACACTGGATATCCGGTCTATGCCTATATCGATCAATACACAGGAAGGGTACTCAATTTTTATGTAGATCCTGCTACCGGAAGTCCGGTCTACACCAATGTATATTCCAATGCTGTTCCATATTACGTAACCATTCCACCATTCGATCCACCTGGATATAAGTCGGGTGGCTATATGCTGCCATCGATAATCAACTCGAATAATCCTTGGAGCTGAAGGCACGACTAAATTTTACAAAGCAAGCTTACAATTGAATACTTTCGCCTTGCCTGGATTGTCCATTTATAAGTGCAAATGCAATAGTTTGTGCGTAGAAGTATGAAGATTGCACAAGACCATACATGATTCTGGGCAAAGAGTGTGATCTTCCACAACCCCCACACAAACACAATTTTTAATTTAATATAAAATGAAGTTGATTTGAAATGATGAATAAAGAGGCATATTTTGACATTATAGATTTATTAATCAAATTATATTGGGTTCACGCCTAAAAGGTGATAGAATGGCATTCGATCCCTTAAAACGTGCTGCAATCGTGGAAAATTTGGTTATGAAAGGTGATGCTCGACAGTATTATAGATTTCGATGGACTGAGTTTTATAATGGAATTGTTACTGCTGACCAGTTAGGATGTAATTTGCTTTGTGCGTATTGTTGGAATTACACACGAAATTTAAATTTTGATAAAATGAATAAATATAAGTTTTTAAACCCTTCTGAGGTGGTTCAAAGAATTAAACGAATTTCAGAAAAAGATAATTATCGATGCTCTGGCGCAGAACCTATGTTAGGGGAAAAATCTGTCGCCCATTTGGTTGATATTATCCACAAAATGAATAATGATAATTTTTGTGTTATAGAAACAAATGGATTTATGCTAGGATATAACCCAGATTTAATAAAAATGTTCAAGGATCTTCGACGTAAGATATTTTTTAGAATAACCATTAAAGCGAGCGATCCAAAGATGTTTCAAAAGGTGACAGGGGCAAAAGGGGATTTTTATAAATATCCTATAAAAGCTATTAAAGTGCTTGAAAAGGTAAATTATGGATTTCAAGTTGCCTACAATCCTCGATTTGTCCAGCCTGAAAAACTGAAATTGTCAGAAAATCAAGATACTGAAATCGAATATATGAGGATGTACCCAGGGATTCGAAAAAATTTAGAAGAAAGGGGATTGAATTAGACTAAAAATCCCCCTATCTTCGTCTTCCCCCTCTCATCCCTCTGCTAGGATTTACTGGGACCATCGCTACTTTTGCCTCTCGGCCTTTACCAACGATGGTTTGACCTAACCAACTGGAAAAGGGATCTCACAATAATAAGCAGGATCGCACTTTTCATTACAATCTTCACAATCTTTGCCGCCAAAATGAAAACAAATGAACTTTTCCCAATTCTGATTTTGATCTGGCGTTAATTCCACATTTTCAATGGAGTTGCTGTTGATATAAGGCCATTGTTATCGTTTCACAAGAAAGATCTATTTCAAAAATTATAAAATGGTATCCATCTTATTTTGATTCGAACTTTATTCAGACATCTCGGGCAGGATGCGAAATATTCAGATTTACCCTTGTGGATCCATTCATGTTTGCATTTCTTACAGTATAGTTTACGTTCTTCTGTTGCCATAGCGGTTAGCTGCACTCGATGATTTTAGGCGGCGCAAGATTTGTGCATCATCTTTTCCAGGAGGATACCCAATATACATACATACTGGAAGACAACTTGCGGTGATTTTTCTTACGCCGCTATGAAATAGTTAAATCAACATTAACGATAAATCTTTCCATGTCAAGAAGAGACGTGGCCAGTCTGCACGCCTCTCCTCTTCTAGTTTATGGGTTTTCATGCGGCTATCTCTCCCTCTAAAACACAGGCTGGCAACGTCTCTCAATGGTGTTCTGTGGATATAAGTCCTTTGGAATTAACGATTGAGCCTTTCATACCACCCAGATGAGATATATCCTAGGAGCGGAAGAAACGCTGGTGGCAGTTCTGGAAGTGAAGGTATTGCGAGATTGCTGAAGGGATTATTAATATTAAGATACACACCCATAGAAGGATATGTTGATGAAAAGGCTGATTCTTCCGGTAATTTGCTTCATGATAGCGTTTGTGGGGTATGGGGCAGCAGTAGTACACATAAATGAAACTATAGGCGATTTAAGGATAAGCTATGATACAATTGACGCTAATATGATTACTAAGTACTGGAATGAAATACGGACAGTTTCAGGGAAGGTATTTACATCTGATACTTCGTCGTTATCCGGATTACAATTGTCTGGTGGAGTCGAAATCAATAAGGAGTATGTTGTTTATTCAGAAAATAGAGATAACCTTAAAAGTACTAATCGTTCTGGAGTCATGGTGTTTTTTTTCAAGAAACCGGTTAATACAACGGATACCGGAAAAGAGGTTCTTGAGAATCCCGTATCCAAAAAATATATGAGAGTTTATGACAAGGTAGTAGATGGTCATAATGCTATATTCATTTTATCGGGCGACGGCCCTAATGATCCGTTAATGACATATGTTGCTGGTTATTGGCTAGATGAAGTAAAAGGCATGGGATCTAAATTGGTTATGGCCTTTTCCGACGCACCAAATAACGAGATATTCATGAACACCGTTCACGTCGAGATGCTTCCAAAGGATTCATGAAAGATGAATCTTGCTATCGATAGTATATAAGTAGAGACCACTTTCAAATAGCAACCTCTCCGTTATTCGCTGTTGAATCAGATCATCCACCTGTGAGAACTGGATGTCGTATATCTCCGCCAGGATCTCCTTAGCCGCCTGCAGCTCAAACAGCTTTAGATTAACCACATCACAATGGATACCCCAACCGCTACGCTTAAACCACATCATGAGAATTGCTCCAATGAGTAATTGGACTTGTGAGGATATGAATCTTAGCCCGAAAACAATACGCAGTGGTCTATTTTTACGATAATGAGATATGAAATCATATGCAGATTTAGAATTTACATATCTAATTTTTTTTGTGAGTTATAAAAAGCTTCATATGCAAAGAAATCTTTGTGAATAATATGGAAATAAGTAAAGGCGAATTGA
>JALHSR010000331.1 GCA_022865315.1 Methanotrichaceae archaeon
CTATCTCGTATTTTTGCCGCCATATTCGCCTGATTTGAATCCCATCGAGTTCATCTGGAAATCCATTAAACGAGTTTTATCTCTCGAATTTGTGGCAGATTTGGAGCGCATGAAGAAACTCATATCTGACCAATGGAATGCGCTCTCATGTTCGATCAGTTATGCCAAAGGCTGGATAAGGAGATTCTTAGAGGGGACTAATTACAATACAATCTGATTATTAGAAGTTGTGCGGAAGACTATAAAGCATCTTTTTCTTTGGGAAGTCCCTCTTCCGGGCTACTAGTTCAAGGCCCAAATTGTCCAATATCTTGGAAAGGCAAATTCCATAGGTCCAGTTCTCCTGCTCAAATCCTGAGCGTGCCTTTTGCTGCCAGCCTTCCCAAAGCAAACCAACCGGATTAAATTCCTGATTATCAAGTACTATTAAACTGCCGTTGTCCCCTTTATTTGAAAATGAAAGGCTGTTACTGCCAACAATCAAAAAATCGGTTTATATAGTTTTGTCATCCACATCCACATGCTCATATCCAAAAGCTACAATCATACCCCGACGAAGACCAGTTGTCCGTCCAACATGCAAAACTCTCTCGTCTATTACGGACATGCTATCAAGAGTTACTTCTTTTACAGCCCCCAGCTGACCCACACCCATCAAATAAGGATTAATATCCGATTGATTGAAATCGTCTGCCATCTTAGCAAAAGCACAATCCGCCCGAACATACGCTTTGGGTTCATCGACTAAAACATCAAGTCTTTTTTCGCAATACCATTCTTCATCCCTCGAATATAATATTTCGTTTTCAGTTGTGCCGATATGAGTTCCACAAGGAAGAGGATGGTATATCTTTGTGCCTTGTTTCATACCAACATGCTGGTTGGTCAAAAAACCCAGACAGTTATCCGATTTTCTTTTTACAAAAGCTGCCAGAGTTCCGATTGTGGCCGATTCTGAAATCTGACCTGTCCCGGTGGAAATCTGCGATCCAGCTCATAACTTACTATCCCAGCCCCGCAGACGCTCGCATAATTCATCAGCTACGGATTTCATTGGCTCTTGCTTTTCAATCCCAGCCATATCCCCTTCTACTACATCCAGAGGACACCATAAACCGCCCGGGCCTATTAATTTCTTGTAGGTACTTGCCTAGTTAGTTGAGATCGCTGAATCCACTTTGCATTTATCTTGTGAGGAACAAATACGATAATTGCCGGCTCTTTGCTCAGAGGCTGGCCGGCTCTCTTTTTAAAACCCAAGGCGGTTCCCAGATTGTTATTGACAGACTCAAGAAGCTCTCGATTTGGTGGATGGGCTCTTATACGCATCAAATCCAAGAGAGATTTTGCTCGAGACATAATTATTATAACTATTTCATGGAATATAGAATTTCTGGTTAAAAAAATTTTGATAAAAGATATATATTTGGGCGTTATGGTTCACTTCCCTGATTAAAAACTTCATGAGATTTGGATATCTTTTTTCTTTCATTCTTTTAATTATCACACAAAATATTGTATCAACAAAAAATAAGATTTATTTTCCTATTTCTGAAAAGCCGTGCGCAAATGAATATATGTTTAATATGGCACTTTATTTGAAATAACCAAAGAATATAAAAAATATAATTTAATTATGCCTCTAGAAAAATTTAAAAATGTTGGTACTAACAATATTATGTTAAAAAATTGGAAAAAGATGGTGTCAAAATGGCAGCAGAAGCGAAATGGACCTTTATGGTCTTTATGGCCGGGGACAATAACCTATCTGACGCAGGAGACGAGGACCTAGCAGAGATGAGAAAAGTGGGCTCGACAGACAATGTCAATGTTGTAGTGGAATTTGACAATGCCGGCGATAGTGGCACAGTTCGCTATCTTGTCAAACGCGATGGCGTGGCAGAATCAAAAGTGGAGCTCGGTGAGACAGACAGCGGTGCACCTGAAGTTTTGACCGATTTTATCAAATGGTCAGTGAACGAATATCCCGCCCAACGCTATGCATTAATTTTATGGAATCATGGTGGAGGCTGGGAACCCTCGGATTTAAACAAAATAGCACGCAAATTGAGGGCTAGAAACTATAATGTTCGTGAAGCGAGTTCCTTATCGGCTTCACCCATAAAGAAGACATTTTTCAAAACGTCAATCGAAACGATACTAAATGAAGACTCGCAATATGCGAGAGCGATCTGTGTCGATGATGGATCTGGGCATTCCCTGGACACAATAGAACTAGGAAATGTTTTCGCAAAGATAAAGGAACTGATTGGCAAGCCCCTGGATCTATTAGGTATGGATGCCTGTCTTATGAGCAACCTAGAAGTGGCCTACCAGGCAGAACCCTACGTTCGATATATCGTTGCTTCTGAAGAGTCAGAGCCTAATGAAGGCTGGCCCTATGAAGCCGTCGTGAATATAATGGCCAACAACCCGAATATCTCCGCAAAGGATCTTGCTGCGGAAATCGTCAAAGCCTACACAAAATCCTACCAGGATTGGGGTCAAACAAACGTTACCCAATCTGCTTTCGATCTTTCCAAGGTGAAAAACGCTTCTAAAGCTATTGATAGTCTGGGCAAAGCACTATTAGATAATATGCCGGATGCGGCAACTCATATCTGGAAAGCCCAGAAGAAATCAAAGAGCTTCTTTAATAATACATTATGGGATGTATCGCATTTCTCTAAAGAGATAGCTAATATAAGCCAATACGAAGAAGTAAAAATGGCATTATATCAAATACAAGAAGCCTTTAAAGTGGGACTTGACAATTTTGTAATTGCAGAATCGCATCTAGGATCTTCTTTCGATCAATGCTGTGGTTCCTCTATATATCTTATACCTCCTCCAAATAGCATCTCAAAGTACTATGCTGACCTTGATTTTGCCAAAGAGATTAAAAACTGGCCTTTGATGCTTAATGAATATCATAAGGCGGATTGAAAGCTAAAGCAGACAATAGTTCAAACGGAGTTAAGTCTAGAAAGAGGTTAATGAGCCTGAAGAGCATTAATGCACCTTCAGGCTTTTTCTCCTTTGAAGGCAAAGCTGTTAACCTACTCATGAGAATTTGGCTATTAGAGATCTCCCGGAGATTTCCTTCGGATATATAAAGGAGAAGATAAATGCCCGTCAGCAATCGAGATTACTGATTTCATTTAAATCTACATATTATAATCCAGGGAGGTTAGAATAATGGAGATGTACTCTGTATTAATCGAGACGATGTCCTTAAAGGAGATGACTGTACTCAACAAGCTGAACCTTGATCTCAAGCATAGAGCCGCGAGAAAGCTCGACAAAAGTAGGTTCCCGGTACCGGGAATATTGGCAAAGGAGCAGATTCATTTGCTTGAGGCCAAAAATTACAAAATCAAAATTATTTCGGATCTTGAAAAGGTTAGCATAGAAAGGGCCCTTGAAGTCTCGGAGACAAACCGTTTTACTGCAAGAGAAGGCGTTCAGAAATTTGAAGAGAGAAGATCTACTGCTTATCTAAATGCAGATGAAGTTGAAACTGCACTTTTAACCCTTAAGCAGCAGTTTCCTAGTTATGTAACATTGATCGACCTTCCAAATAGAACCCATCTTAATAAAACGTCTCATGCTGTCAGGATTCGAGGAATTGATAATGGATTGAAACCTGGAGTTTTTTTCACAGGAAGTATGCATGCAAGAGAGTGGGGAGGGGCTGATGCCTGCGTAGCATTTCTCTTAAATATTCTCAATACCTATCAAAATAAGATAAACCTTGAATATGGCCAGAAGACCTTTTACAAAGAGGATGTAGAAAAAATGTTGAACAATCTTGATATTATTGTGTTCCCAGATGTTAACCCGGATGGCAAGGAATATTCCCAAACTGTTGATATCTGGTGGCGGAAGAACAGAAATCCAAATGGGCCGGTGGATATCAACCGCAATTTCGATTTTCTTTGGAGCAGTTGAATAGGAACCTCGTCAAGTCCTTCAAGCCCAATCTATAGGGGTACCGCTCCCTTCTCAGAACCAGAGACCAAGAACGTACTATATATCCTTGATAAATATTCGACAATCAGTTATTTTGTGGATATTCATTGCCATGGCGGACTTTTCCTGTATCCATGGGGCGACGATGAAAGCCAAAGTATCGACAGTAATCAGAACTTCAGAAATACCACTTATGATGGTTTACGCGGCAATATCGAAGACGCGACTTATAGAGAGTATATCCCAATTGATCTCGAAGCTAAGCTAAGAAACGTGGCGGACAGAATGAATAAAAGTCTTGAAACAGTCCAGCGTGTTGATTACAAAGTGCAACAATCGGTAGGCCTTTACCCGATCTCTGGCACATCCGATGATTATGCATTCAGCCGTCAAAATGAACTTAATCTGCCCATTTTGTATTGAATTTGGCACAGGAAATGAATTCATTCCGCCATATTCAGAAATGACAAATATAATTGAAGAAGTTTGTGCGGCCATGAGCGAGTTATGCCTAATTGCGAGCGGATAGTGAAATGGTGCGATATATCGTAAATATATATGCAGCTTCGCTAGAAAGACTGCGAGATCTCCAGAGAATTTATGATTTAGATATTTTTCGTGGGACCGCAAGGCAAATAGATTCGAATTTCACAGTGGAGGCGTTGGTCTCAGCAGAGGAAATTGCACGACTGAGAAACGAAGGCTATGGAGTTGAAATTCTTAAGAATGCTGAGGAATTAATGAGGAAACATAGAAATGAAGCCAAATAAACTTACATCAGCTTTTTCTAATCGTAAAGGATAAAAGAGCGACTTGATGCCATATTCCAGATTCTTCGATATTATTGGAATAGAAAGTAGATTCAGATCCATGGAACAATTAAGAGATGAATTTATGCAATAACTCTAAAACTAAATGATTATAAAAATATATAAAATAATTTTTTTTATATCATTAAAAATTTTAAAAATGAGAAGTTTTTCAAGTGCCAGCAAATTCCCCGAGACCGAAAATGCCTGTCCCTACCCACGCCTGAGTTAGAATTGTCCACCAATCATCTGCTAACCCGTTCAGGACATAATCATACGGTAGCCAACCATAGCCTTTATCACCCCATTCTTCTCCCCAAGAATTTCGTATTAAAATAGCCCCTGTTGTCGGTTTTCCGCTTTCTGAATTCTTGATAATCAAATTATTGTCGAATCCCACAGCATCTATTGCATGACCACCCAATACATTCTCAGTTGAGGATGGGAAGGGAATCTTTCCATCGCTGGCAGCCTGATAAATTGAATCATACACAACAAATCCGAACATGATCGGCAGACCGGCCTCCAGAAACGTCTTTATGGTTTGCAGAAGTTTGTCAAATTGAATACCAGGGGGATCCAGCCTATAATAGGTCATAGCTTTGTAGTTCTCAGCAAAGGCATATAGAAAGGCACTTGGTTCATCATCAAATTTTGAGACATCATAAGGGTAGTATTGTTCCGGCGGAACTCCAAACAAACGCATTGCTGCTATTGTTGCCCGGAGATATGCCCCCGTATCCCCTGTCAAATTCATTAATTCCCTAGTTACCTTGTAGAGGAAAAGCCTAGATGCATCCACCCAAGTGCTGGATGTAGCTTTCTCAAAATATTCAAATAATCCTACGCCAGCATGGGCAGTGCATGAACCGATATTTCCCTGATTTTCAATAGGGGTACAAAATTTTCTTAGATCGACATGGGAAGATAATTTTGGCGTTCTGGGCATTTCAGCCAGCTTCATCTTGCCTGTTAGCGCAACAACTTCTTTATTCTTGAGAGTATAGTCCCTGAAATCGGGAAGGTCTCTTAGCCAGCCCATTCCCATCATGCCTTGTTTAGTTTTTGACTCAATTCCCAATCTTCTTGCATGTACAGCCAACGTCATCACCTCATAATATATGACGTAATAACTAGTATAAATATTTGATCTTATAAATATTGTTAAACTTATATTTTTAAATAGTCAGATTTTTTTGCCAGTAATCGCCGCTCTCACTGGTATAATATAGATATTTCTTATCGCTCGGGACTATAGTTCATGATTGTCTAGTGCTTGAAAATATTTCTGCAACTCCGATCTTGGGAACGAGCTCTTGAATATACGACGTCAATTTCGGAAAGGATAACTGATAGCTCTAAAGACATGTCTTTCATCCAAACTCGCCCTATTTAGCCCAAATGCATATCCCCTCGATTCGAAATAAATAACTATATTGAAGCATAACCTAAGTTGTTAAGGCGAATCTCAATGGATTTCACCAATCCCGAAGATGCTATCGTTAATGAAAAAGTCCGTACAGGCCAGAATAGTAATGAATTAGACATAAGGATTTCTTCAAAAAATTCAAACTCATTAGGGTTCGGTGCACAACAAGAATCCGAAAAGTTCCATCAAAGAGAAATAGAAAATGTTTTAGTGAGAGAGATGCAAAGATTTAGGTCTCTTGCAGAATATGCTCCGATAGGTATGGTTCTGATCAGCAAAAATGGAAGATTTTGTTATTCAAATCCAAAATTTAAAGAGCTGTTTGGCTACGATCTGAGCGAAGTTCCAAATGGAAAAGAATGGTTCAGGAAATTGTATCCTGATCCAACATATAGACATAAAGTAATTTCGCATTGGATCAACGACTCAAGAGATCATAAGCCAGGTGAGAAAAGACCAAGGATTTTTTCGATTAGATGTAAAAATGGAGATGAAAAAGTAATTAAATTCGTTGCCGTCAAGCTCGAGAATGGTGAAGATTTGCTGACTTGTGAAGATATAACTGAGCTCAAGCGATCTGAAGATGAGCTAAGGAAAGCGAAGGATGCCGCCGAAGCAGCAACGAAAGCTAAGTCTGAATTTCTAGCAAATATGAGCCATGAGATCAGAACTCCCATGAATGCCGTCATAGGCATTACCGACCTTCTCCTCGAGCAAAAGCTCACATCCGAGCAGGCGGAATTTGTGGAGATAATCCGCAGCAGTGGTGAGACCCTTCTTGACACAATAAATAATATTCTTGACCTATCTAGGATAGAGGCAAGAAAAATAGAACTGGAGTGCCAGCCTTTCGATTTACAGGATTGCATTGAGGCATCTTTGGATCTTTGGGCGGCAAAAGCATTGGAAAAAGGCTTGAATCTCGCTTATTTTATTGATAATAATGTTCCGAAAATCCACAAGGGCGACTCGACAAGGCTTCGCCAGGTATTGATAAATTTGCTCAGCAATGCCGTGAAGTTCACTGATAAAGGAAATGTTACAGTCTCGATTTCCTGCCGACCAAATGGCCTTGATCACGAGATTCATTTTGAAATTGAAGATACAGGAATTGGAATACCAAAAGACAGAATGAATTGTCTTTTTCTTCCATTCAGTCAAGTCAATCCCTATATAACAAGGGCATATGGTGGATCGGGACTTGGTTTGGCAATAAGCAAGAACCTTGTAGAGCTCATGGGTGGCAAGATTTGGATCGAGAGCGATATCGGCAAAGGATCAACTTTTCATTTTACGATCCTGGCCAGGAAAGCCATCGAAGAGCCTATTAATCATATAACGCCTGCTACTAATGTGAGAAGTGATCGCCGTGCTGTTCAAAACCAGTCCTTGCGTATATTGCTAGCCGAGGATAACTACGTGAATCAAAGGGTATTGCTGAAAATGCTAAATAAGCTAGGTTATCATGCAGATATCGCAGCAAATGGCTTGGAAGTCTTGCGGGCATTAGAATGCCAGCGATATGATGTAGTCCTAATGGATATACAAATGCCAGAGATGGATGGGATTAATGCAGCCCGAATAATCCGTCGGCGCTGGCCTGATAGTCCAAAGATTATAGCCATTACTGCATGCGCCTATGATGGAGATAGAGAGAGATGCATTCAAGCAGGCATGGATAATTACATCACTAAACCTATCCAAATTAAGGATCTCCGATCCGCTTTAGATTTGGGTAAATAAACAAAAAGAATAATTGTTATTAATTATTCAGCCCCCTTTTATTCGCAATATTGAAAATATGGAATTTATTGAGATCCGATTCATGATATTGTTCTTAATTACTATGGAAATGGAGTAGGGAGTATCAAAAAATTTTATATACCAGAAAATTGACTTTAGCTCTTCTTTCATAAAAATAAGGCGCATATCATGGATACAATCAAGAAATATAAGGGTGCGATAAACTGCAAAGCTTGTGGCCAAATGACATATATTGGACCATTTTGCCATTATTGCAAACAAATGAGAGAAGAACTTCGTTGTTGGCCGAAATAATTTCTCTTTCTAGTTGATCGAATGCTTAACGATAGATGAGATGTGGTCGGGTTGTTTAGATTCAATTCATTCTATTTTCATCGATTAACATTACACCCATAATGTTTTTGTAGACCGGAGCCTCATAAGTCTTGGAAATCGATTGATTGCATTTATATTAAGACTTTGAACAGTTGATCTAAAATCAAATCAACGAGAATTTTTATAGATTTATTACAATTAAGATTGATTATTACACGAAAACTACCCCATACTCGCAAATTAATAAGATTCTTATTGTATTTTGTGTTCTTTCTATGACAATCTATTGGCAGAACTCAATTAATTCAATTTGACCGAATGACGAAAAAGATGATATGTTGCAAAGACCTCATCCTCTGCATATCCTCAGGAGCCAGTTATGTTGACGGTGACCTTTCTTGGGACGGCAGGTTCGTTACCTACGCCAGAACGAAACCCTTCGGCCATAATTGTAAACAGAGAAGTGGAACTCGTTCTTTTCGATTGCGGCGAGGGGACTCAGAGGCAAATGATGCGTGCTAAGACAGGAATGATGAGGCTGAACAATATCTTTTTATCTCACCTTCATGCCGATCACATCCTGGGAATACCTGGCTTGATGGAGACGTTAGCCTTCCAAGGTAGAGAACAGCCTCTTACAATCGCTGGACCGATACGCACTATTGAGCTGGTAGAAAAGTTCAATTCGATTTCTTGTATTGCCAGGAATTTCGAAATCAAGACTGTTGATCTTGAACCGGGAGACGTAATCCAAATGAAAGGCTTCCAAATAGAAGCTCTCGAAACTCACCATAGCGTTCCAAGTTTAGGATTCTGCTTTAGGGAAAACCAAAGACCTGGAAAGTTTAACCGAGAAGATGCTATCGCTTTGGGAATTCAACCGGGTCCGACATTTGGAAAATTGCAGCACGGACATTCTGTGGAGATAGATGACCGGATAGTTCTGCCTGAACAAGTCATGGGAGCTCCAAGACCGGGCAGAAAGATAGTTTATTCGGGCGACACTCGGCCCTGCCCTACTATAGAATTGGCTAGCAGATACGCAGATCTATTAATTCATGATGGAGCGCTAGCCGAAGATAAGGCAGATTGGGCTCGTGAAACGAAACATAGCACTGCAAGGGAGGCGGCTCAGCTTGCTAAACTAGCTAAGGTGAGGCAATTGGTACTTACACATATCAGCTCACGTTATTCGGAAGATACTGCTCCAATTCTGGAAAACGCTCGATCCATCTTCGAAAATACTTCTATCGCCTATGACTTGATGAAATTAGATATCAAGTTACATGACGATTTAAAAACAACACAATAATCTACGGAAAGAAGAAAAATCAGCCCAAAAATATTAGAGATTTCCTAATCCTCATTCTTCTTGCATTCTGCCATCCTTGATTTTTCCGCTCTTATGAGATCGATAATCTCCTTGGATATCTCGTCCTCCCTTCCTAGGAGCGCAATTTCTAAAGATTCCATAGCATTACCAAGCATAGCCCTGTTTTGAGCAAGATCCGTATTACGGCTTTCCACTTCAATCCCCTTCATGAATAGACTATCTATTTCTTCTTGGGGATATTTTAGTGCCGTAGCTGCCGATATGGCTCGACCAAACATCTCCATTTCAATATAAAACTTGAGACCGTCCTCGTACAACCTTTTTGATTCATGAGCCATGCCTGCATTCTTCGCTATCAAAGCCGCCCAAAGATAATCCCCTTCGTTTACAAGAATATCGATAGCCTTTTTGATCATTCCTTTATCTTTTGCAATGACAACAGCGTATTCTGTCTCTCTAGCTTCTATCAAGATGTCGACGGCTTGTTCTGCAATATCATCAGGTAGATTTCTAAGGTTTTCAATTATGTACATAAGTTTCTGAGCGTTGGACAGCCTCTCGAACTCATCTTTCAACTCATTCCACCGTTGAGTATGAAATCAAATCTGTAGATAAGCTTATGGTAATACTGTGGTCTTCAGAGGCCCAGATAATCTCACCTTTGAATCGGAACGCAAGCAGTATCCATTACTCCGCAACAGCTTCAAGACAAGGAACTTGAAGCATTTAGCTTGCTTATAGAACGATTAACGATCTGGGGATCTAGATCATGAGCATATCAACTCCCATCTTCGACTTTCCTGAATAGATCAGGGCTTTAAAAACTGGGTAGTGCGTCTAGAATTAGTTGATATTAATAGAGAACTAGCTTCGGTCGAAGGAAATTTGTGCATTAATGTGAACTAAGCTTTCATGGTCCAATAAGACTCACGTAAACAGCATGCTCAGAACTCTTTAATCAAAAGGGCTGCAAAATATCAGCTAAATCCAAGCGCACTACCAAATGATCAGGACCATTAGACGAAAGATTATATTAGAAAGCTCGAGTTAGGATGAAATCGGAGTTGTGAAATAGTGACCAATATACTAAATGGAATTTTGTCATGACAAGCATAATCAGGACAACTCTTCTATTAGCCAGTCTGACTGGATTGATGCTCTTGATCGGTGGAGTTCTGGGTGGCAGGAGCGGCATGCTATTTGCCCTCCTCATTTCCTTAGTTATGAACTTGGGGACATACTGGTACAGCGACAAAATTGTATTGAGAATGTACCATGCCAAGGAGATCGCTCCTGCCGAGTCTCCAGAGCTCTACAGAATCGTGCAGGATCTTGTCGACCGGGCAGGCACGCCTATGCCAAAGGTCTACATAGTCAACACTCAAATGCCGAATGCCTTTGCGACAGGCAGGGATCCGAAGCATGCAGCCGTTGCTGTAACCACTGGTATACTGAATATACTTAACAGAGACGAACTTGAAGGAGTCATAGCCCACGAACTGGCCCACGTAAAGAACAGGGATACTCTGATCAGCGCTATGGCTGCTACAATTGCAGGAGTAATAACATTTATGGCCAATATGGCTCAATGGTCTCTAATCTTCGGAGGGGGCGATGACGATAATGGCAGTAATATCATCGGTGTGCTAGCTATGGCAATTTTGGCTCCAATTGCTGCCCTTATCATACAGTTAGCTATATCTCGAAGCAGAGAGTTTGGGGCTGACGAGGGCGGAGCTAAGCTTTGTGGCAAACCTTTGGCCTTGGCCAGTGCGCTTGCAAAGCTCGATAACGCTGCCGGCACTATTAGAGCCGATGTCAATCCCTCAACGGCCCATATGTTCATAATCAATCCGCTGAAGAGAGGTAATATCGCGTCACTATTCTCCACTCATCCGAGCACGGAAGAGAGAATAAAAACGATTGCATACGATGCCTTATCCGTTAAGCGTTTGATACTTATGGCTGTATCTAATCCTCGCCTAATCTGTGTCCTACGTCAATTTACTGCATTTAAGCCTCTCCCGTATAGTGGTTCTATCCTTCTTCCCTCAAATAGTGGATGCACTGCTATGGGCTCAACCACCATCTGGACAGATTCTATTTTGGGAAGCTCATTAGCTTTAGCTTGCTTCTTGTACTCCCTGAGCTCCCTCATCTGCTCATCCACGACAATCTCAGATTCGAGCACTCCCAAGACCTATGAAGAGGTCTTTGAAAAATGAAAAAGATTGTTGTTGTTGGAGCTGGAATAAGTGGTCTTTTAGCGGGGCTGGCACTAGCCAAGGAAGGAAACGATGTTACGATATTTGAGGCAACAAGCGAAGTTGGAGGCATGTGCAGAAGTTATGAGATAAATAGTTTTAGGGTAGATACGGGCCCGCATATAATCACACGGCTTAAGAATGGGCCTCTAAAGGAACTGATGGATAAATATTTCGACATTGTCCCGGAATTTGTGCTCCATGGGGAATACTACATAAGAGCAAACAAGAAAACCTATAAATTTCCCTGGACACTCAAAGCATTTGCTTTTTTTGAGCCCATATCTAAAAAAGACAGATTGATGATACTGCAGACCTTTACAAGTCTTTATTCCCAGAGAATATTCAATCCAGATTACGACGATGTTTCTGTTGGAGACATGGTAAAAAACAGGGATTACGATGAAAAGACATTGAGAATTATTGACACAATATGCAAGTTCCTTACAGGAAATAGCATGGACAAGACGCCTGTGGCCAGATTTTTGGATTCCCAAGATTATAAGAACAGTGGAGGAAGAACTTCTCAAGACCCTATCGATTACCTGAACAGTATGAAAAATCTTTTTACAAAAAACGGCGCAGAGGATCAATGCTATCCTGTCGGAGGGATAATTTCTATTGTTAAAGCTGCATTGTCATCGATGCCAGAAAATGTTGATATAAAGCTTAACAGTCAAGTTGAAAAAATTGTGGTAGAAGATGACCGGGTGAGTGGTGTTGTTGTGAATGGAGAGTTTATTTCATCAGATTGTGTTGTCTATTCCGCTTATTCTTCCCATCTGCCAAAGATAGTTGATCGTCTTCCCGGAGACTATCGAAAAAATTTAGAAAATCTTGAAAAGGTCATTTCGCTGACATTGTGGTTGGGTCTGGACAAGAAGTTCTTTAAAAATTCAGGAAGCGAGATATGGGTCGATAGTGATCCTTCCTGCTGGGTGGTGCCAGTAACTAACTATGATAGTTCGCTTGCTCCTCCTGAGCACCAGCTGGTAGGCTTTGTTACCATTCTTCCCGACGATTTTGATATTGATAAGGAGCGATCACGACTTTTAAAGACAATTGTAACCCAGTTGCCGAGCATTGAAAAACACATCAAGATGAAACACTTTCAGGTCCTCATTCCGGAAAAAGCTGCATGGATTGTAAATCAGAAGATGCCTACGTCCAAAACCCCGATAAAGGGTCTGTACTTGGTTGGAACAGATACCACGCACAAGTCGATGGGCATTACCAGAGCATCGTACTCTGTATCAAATCTTCTTGAGGCGATGAAAGAGTAGTCACGCTTTTGTAAAGGCATTCCTGCATTATTTGTACCATATGCGGTAAGAGAGATTCGAACCGGAGTTGTGTTGCTCCACAGGGTCAGCAAATCGCCATTAATCGAAGCATACCTTTGTAAACTTTGCGATCCCAGATATCGCAATCAGGCCTCTTCTAGGTTCTCATTAGCCTTTGGGAAGGGTACGCTCATAATTCTATATTTCGGAAAAGCTGTCTAGTATCGCCAACAGCCTACTTCTCCTTTGCCAGCTCGGTTCTCCGTTAGATATTGTACCAGAACTTGTGAGCTTCTTTGTGCTGTCTCTTGTTGTGAAGGATCACTTTTCTCAAATAGCATGAGATTATATAAATACTTGAGATCAATATTTACCAGTAAAAGCGTGCGTATTTCCCGTGAGTGATTCTCAATTACCTCTAAGCATATCGATTTCTTTATATGTCTAAATTTTATCTTACTGGCAATTGGGTGCTAATAAATTCGGTTCCCAATATAGTTCTCCAATATGTATTCCGGCAACAAGCCACCACGAAGACCCTAATCCACATAGGACTTGAAAAGATAAGTGGCATGCCCTGAAAAAAATATGCAGCGATCTATTTCTAGACTTACTGAAAGTTCAAAATATCACACAAGAAACTGCTCTCTAGGTGACTTGAAGGCAGAAGATGGCGATTTTATCTTTAATTGTCGATTAAATTTTAAAATCGATTTTAAGCACAAAAGTTGCTAGGGGTTATATAAACCCTATTCGTAGGCATCAAACAATCACTATGGACGCTAGGATGCCATCTCGCACCTAATATAGCTCGGGGATCGGTGCAATTGTGCAATATGTGGCAAGATTTCACTCAAGTGAAGGAACAATGATCACAGTGGCTGCCCTCGAAGCACGTCTGAACCATATCAAGTAGAACGCCTCCAATGTGGATTGATCCTTCACCTTCTGCCACGTCTTGGCCGTCAGCCTGGGCGAGTCTCTTGGCCCATCTTCAAAGAACACTCTATCTGCACCATTAGGCTAGATCTTCTAGGAAAAGATTGATCCCAGGCGAGTAATAGGAGCACTGTAGCCTCGTAGGATGCTTGTCTCAAGGCCTTAGCGATGTATTCAGTCATCTCCCTGGGCATCTTCGTAGAGGAGGGGGTCATGTTCGACGATAATCAAGCTATGATGGGCTTCTTCAAGGATAGTTAGTAACTGGAAAGTCGTAAAACCTCTCCTTATCTCCAGTTCCGTGAACCTACGTTGCAATCGGTTTAAGGTGCCTGAGTAGTTGCCAGTAACAAAGATTTTAATGCGTAAACATACAAGGAATTGTCATGGCTGAACCTATCGATGCAATACTCGCTATTCACAATGCGTTCAGGAATGACTTGGAGCGTATCGATGCTGCCGCATTGGACTCAGCAAGGGGAATGGAGGGTCTTGGCGCCATCATCGAACGTTTCCGGTTCTTCAACGAAGTATTGGTTTGGCATGCCAATGGAGAAGAGTTAGCTGTTTTCCCCGTGCTCGAGAATGTCGCCCCCTTGGTTGCGGAAGCTTATGTGAAAGACCATCGTTGTTTGGATTCGGCGTTTGACACATTGAGTAAATCGTATTCTGCACGTGACCTCTCACAAATTGCCCGGGCCACCGCTGCATTTCGTTTTCATCTCAATATCCACCTGGACAAGGAAGATACACACCTCTATCGGATTTTCAAGGAACGAGTTTCCCTGCCCGAGCAAGGGAAGGCGGTTGGTGTCATGTCCAAGGCGATTCCTCAGGAACGGTATCCTGAATTCGTGGCGTGGATGTTCCCTCTAATAGGACATGACGATCGTGAGAACATGATCCGCATCATGCAGATTGTGATGCCTGCACCTGCATTCACCGGAGTCGAAGAACTCATCAAAAAGGCCATCGGCAGCGACTGGGCCGAACTCATGCGCCGCATCCCAACATTATAGGCGCAATTAGTTTGAATAGCGAGGGAACATGAGTCGAATGCCCTGACTTTCATTTGGTCGCAGAACCTTTTTCTTAGCGGGATCACCGCAGCTTAGATGCAGTATATGATTATTTGCATTTACTGATGACATTCCACCAGATGTTTCGGCAACTGCTTTATGCGACGGCTTATGGTTAACAGTGTCCCACGGACTATCCCTAACCCGTCATCAAAGACCTAATCACGAGAACGCCTCCAAAGTTTTCTGGTCTTTCATCTTCTGCCACGTCTTTGCAGTCAGGCTAGGTGGATTTCGTGGGCCATCCTAGAAGTAGAATATATTATCGTCAAGCTTGGTCAAACCACCTGCCTAATAAAACCATGATGAGGAAAACAAAACCTAATCACCGCAAAGAATTCTTTCAGCGTGCTCGACTATCGATGGTGATGAAGGTACCATTCTGACCGCAGCAGATAGAGTGTAACCCAAATAGAAAAAGCAGATCCGCCACGTATCTACTTACGTTATCTTCACGTCTGAGAAGAATGGTTTGATAGTTTTTTTGAGGAAAACTGCTCACTTCCCCTGTTATATTTGATGCTGCTAGACTCGCATGGGCTATCAGAGCATTACTGGGATCGTATAACTTTAGATCAAGGTGCCACATCTAAAGTTATCTGTTTTTTCCCAAATTTGGCGAGTTCTCCTTCGAATACGTATTCTCCCGCCTTTCTTTTTTGGGTTACTTCTAAAGGTGTGGCAGCATTTGTTTCTGGGGATACTGCCAAAGGTGTGGTATCATTTGTTTCTGGGGATACTGCCAAAGGTGTGGTATCATTTATCTTTGACATAAACAGATTTGCATCCTCGCCAAAATGCTGCCGGATCCATGCATTATATATGTCGACTAGGGTATTAAACTCGGTTACGTTTTGCCCTTGGCTTGCCTTTTCATATGCTATGCCAAGCTGGAAGCTAAGGTTCATACCGTCTATGGTGGTCTGCTGCTGAGGCGTGTATGCGGAGACCAGTCCAGTTAGGAGGACTAAGATAATTATAATAATGCCTTTAATAACATCACATCCACTAATTTCGCATTTTAGCTTTCATCATCACATTGCACCCTATTCGGACACTACCAATGTCAGAGGTGTTGCATTTAGCCTTGCGTACATAAATCTATAAATTCTTTTCGCTAAATGTCGAAAATCACTATCTATAAACGCATTATTTCCATCAATCTTTTCTTTGAAATATAATGTATTGCCCCATATTCCGCTAATAAGCACTAACAAGAAAAGACCCACCGGCCAATGGGTCTCTTTGTATGCAGCTAAACTCTAGGTCGGTGGCGTAAGATCTATGCATCATCCTATCCGATACATTCTGGAAGTCCTCTAGCATGATCCAAATAGAACTTTATAAGACTGCTAAAGGAGAGATTGGCAAAAATATTGAGAGCAGTCTAAATAGAAACTCAGTAGATAACACCTGTTACTCCAAGATAGGCGGAAGCAAATTAGCAGATGAAATAAGAGGTTAAACTCATATAACGAATTAAATTTCAAAAAAATCCAAAAATAAAATAAAATGGTATTAATTTATGAAGTTAACAATAATGCAATTTGGGCTGTTGGGCATATTTGCAGCGCTTGTGGTGCTGATCGTCCTGGTTTTGGGCACATATGATCAGAATGAGACCGTTCATACGAAGGATATTGATACGGCCAATGCCGCTTCGGAGAAAAGCTATGAGCGCAAGAGAATGCTTGTGCCAATCTCTGACGTCTCCGGCTCAGATATACTAATTGACATTAGCGAGAACTCCACGAAACACATAATGGGCTCATCAGTCGTTCCTTATACGAACTTTACGCAAGACGATGAATCTCCTAAGTCCTGGCTTGAGATCTCAAACATATTGAGCCGCAGGAATATCTCGTAGAGACAATATCGTGATCTATGGTGAGTGTATGCCGTGTGGCGGTGGCCCATCACCTGCAACTTCCGTTTATTGGCTTATGAAGTCCCTGGGACACAAAAATGTCAGAGTGCTAGACGGAACTATTGAGGATTGGGCGGCCGCAGGGCTTCCAACCTCTAACGAATCCCAAGTCAGGCCTAGCACGAACTATACGCCAGGATATACGCATGATTTTGTCGCCGCCTATGAGTATGTGAAAAGCGGCAAGCTCCAAATTGTCGATGCCAGAACATCTGATGAGTTCAATATAAGTTCTATACCCAAAGCCGTCAATATACCCTATGATAGGGTGATCGATAATCACACGGTTAAGAACGAGACTACTCTGAAAATTGTCTTTGCCGACCTGAGCAAAGATAACCCTGTTGTAGTATTCACAAACACCGGCGTCAAAGCCTCGGTTGTATGGTTCGCCTTGGAACTCATGGGATACGACTCCAAGCTATATGCATTCCAAGATTGGCTCGTATGGCAGGCTTACGTGGGTAATACAAGCGCAGGGAGTCAAGTGTATTCGTCGATGCTTGCTCCTAAAGATAAGCCGCAACAAGAGATTTAATGTCCATCAATAAAAGATGACGATGATAACGATACGAACTCTGCCTATCTTTAGTTAGATCTTGTGTTACTATGAAATTTGATTACACACGATTAAAGCAGCCTTTTGGAAGTCGGATCATACGAAAAAGTTTTAGATTGTATTAAGCCTGCAAATCCATTCATCGTTGACTCCACCTCGAAGTCGCTGATGAACCTTAGCCCTGTTTCAATCCTGGCAATTTTGCTGGATCCCAATTTCGACCAATATATCCCCAAAGATCTTAGGCTCTAAATTGTGTTCAATGGCATATTTCTTGGCCTCTCTGTCTGCATGACCCAAGCTTGAGGCTCCCATCGGGGTACGGAAATATCCTACTCCTTGATGGCTATTGAGCGCCTCCGCATATTGTTTGTTTCCTCCAAGAGCTACGGCGATGCAATCATCCGCTCTCTCAACCGAATCATCAGTCAGGAAAAACAGCGGGCAATGCTGGCCCAGAGGAACTTTAATATCCTGCAAAGCGTTTCCACAACGTCGATAGAAGAGGAGGATGCCATCAGAGATCTGCAATAAAAATTAAAAGCGCAGAATGCTATACATATGGCAATCGTCCTGAGCCACAGCCACCACCACATTGAAATGGTCCCGTTACTCTATGAACATCAAAATTTCTGTTTTGCCAAGCTTTTTGATATGAAGGATTTATCTGAGTTGCTCTCTTGTATGCCTGGATTGCCGCAAGAGGATTTTCCTGAAGATCCAAAATTACGCCCATATTATACCAAGCTTCTGCATACGATGAATTAAGTGTCGTCGCTTGGTCAAATGCCTGGAGTGCTTCATCAAATCTGCCTAATAGTCCGAGAGCTGAGCCTTTATTATTCCACGCTTCAGCATCGTTCGGCTCGATCTCTAGCGCCTTATGGTAAGCTTCTATGGATTCGTTAAAATAATTTTGATTATAAAGCTCCATGCCCTTATTGAACCAATAATCTGCATCTTGTTGCCCGGGAGCAGGAATTATAATCATCAAGATCAATATCATCAATACATGGATTGACTTTAACATGATGTCTCTCCTCAGTGCATGCTCATTTTATCTAGCTAATTAAAAAGTTTGTGCTAAATCCCATTGTATGATGCTATGCTCATAAAGCCATCCAATTCAATATTACGGATACACGTGAGTGTACATATCGAGATTTTATATTTTTGATAAGGAACTTGTAGATCAGAGGAAATAGATTGGAATCATTATCGCAGGGTGATGGCATTAGGTGGGATTTTGACTGTACTGGTTGATTGCCCCCCTGGTGGAAACTGTTGCCTCTCTTCAATTAGCTCTAAGAAACTTTTTAAGCAATTCTGATCATGAAGTATTTTGGAGGGGTACTCATTATAGTTAAATTGTGCCTCAGTTTTATCGTTCTTTCAATATTGTGCATGCCAACGCTCGGTCAGACAACAGCGAAGGATTGGAACGACAAAGGCAATGCTCTGGGTAGTCAGGGCAAGTATGATGAAGCCATTACAGCTTTTAACAAGGCCATCGAGCTAAATCCAAAGTATGCCGAAGCCTGGTACAATAAAGGATTTGCTCTCGAATTAGTGGGTAAGACCTCTGAATCCAATGCCGCCTACGCTAAGGCCAAGGAGCTGGGCCACAAGGGCTTGTCAGAATTCACAGAGGTGGCTAGAAAGAAACGCTGGTGGCAGTTCTGGTAAGCGGGGCGGCATGGCCGATGAGGCAAGAATGATCTTTGATCCTGTTAAAATGAATGAATTGAGCCAAAAGAATCCAAATTGCTGGACTTGGAAAATTCACCAATCTGGGGAATTGGAGGGGGAGAAAGCATATTTAGAGAATCTAATTGGTCAAGTACCTCACAAAAGACGAGATGATTGGGTTTCTCGACTTCAAAGCAAACACGATACTCAACAAATAGCTGCCTGGTTCGAAGTCATGCTCTATAGGTGGTTAAAAGAGTTTTTCGACGTTGATCCAGAACCAGACATTAAAGGTAATAATGCCTGATTTCTCTTTGCTTGTTGATGATAATAAAATAATTATTGAAGCCACTACTGTTCCCCTTAATAATGAAGAAAGAAATAGGTTGATGTCGCAATCACATGACTTCGGCCCAATAGACACAGAACCAGTGAAAAAAGCTTTACATAGAAAAGCAGGACAACATAAAGAGGTCAGGAATGCAGGTTATCCATATATAATTGCCTTATTTCCTGAAGATACAGCTGTTTCACCCGAAGTGGTTGCAAATGCCATATTTGGAAATTTCAGAGTGTATAAAGACAAGGACAATAATTTCACGCTAAGCACAAATAGGGAAGGTATACTTTTTAGAGGTTATGATATCGAGCACACGAGTTTGAGCGGAACACTGGTTTTTAAGAAATATTGGGACGTTAACAAAAAGGCGAGTTTTATTCTCATCTTATAGGTAAGTCTATTCCTCATTTTTCATGGAACAATAACCAGTTGGTTCTTCGCTATTTTGAGTGGGTGAAAGAAAATAATTTATCATAACCATCGACCAATTAAAATCCTGTGTCAATATCCCAAGAAGAACTTTTTGCGATAGCTCTGGGCTTGGAAACACCCTGGTATATCAGAGCTATCGACTTTAATGTTAATGAAAGGCAGTTAGACATTCATATTGATTTCGAGATTGGTAGCAAG
>JALHSR010000332.1 GCA_022865315.1 Methanotrichaceae archaeon
CAAGATTCCACAATGAACCAAAGTCTTGAACTTTGTAGGCAAGTCTATAACGATACATTAGCTCTACGCAAAGATATTTGGGAGAAGGAAAACAAAACTATCACCCTATACGATACTAATAGCATCCTTGTATCCTGGAAAGCGAAGAGGCCGGATCTCAGCCAAGTTTATTCTCAAGTTTTGCAACAGGTTCAAGTCCGAGCAGACTTAGCTTTCAAGGCATTTTTGAGAAGAGTCAAAGCTGGTGAGAACCCTGGGTATCCCAGGTTTAAAGGAAAAGGTCGCTATGATAGTCTCACCTACAAACAATTAGGGTTCAAGATTGATAACGGTAAACTCCATCTGGCAAAAATTGGTGACATTAAACTCAAATTGCATCGATCTATTAAAGGCCAAATCAAGACCTGCACAATCCGAAAAGTGCCAACAGGGAAATGGTTTGCTTGTTTTTCGGTTGAATTCGATGAACCACTCCCACCCTGGAAGGGTAACGCTGTCGTGGGTATTGATGTAGGCTTAGAAAGCTTTGCCACCCTATCTAATGGTGACAAAATTGGTAATCCCAGGTTCTTCAGAGCGGAAGAGAAAGCCTTAGCCAAAGCACAACGAAACCTATCAAAACTACCTAGGGGAACACTGCAACGGGTAAGAGCTATACGAATCGTTGAACGTATCCACGAACGAATAGCCAACAGAAGAACCGATTTTGTAAACCAGATGAGCAGACAACTTGTAAACCGTTTTGGTGTAATTGCGTTCGAAGATTTGAATATTAAAGATATGGTTCATAACCATACTTTAGCTAAGTCCATTTCCGATGTGGCTTGGAGGATGTTAATCAAATCGACTGAGAGCAAAGCAGCGTACGCTGGTTCAAAAGTTGTATTAGTAGATCCCAAGTTCACGTCTCAATTGTGTTCTAGATGTGGATTGATAGTTAAGAAAGATCTTTCGGAACGAGTCCATAACTGCCCTCAATGTGGGTTGTCAATGGATCGAGATCTCAATGCGGCTATAAATATTCTGAGATTGGGGCTTCAATCTCTTCGTATCAAATCGATAGAAGCCGATCCCATTTAGGGGATGGGAGAAGTCACATAAGTACTAATTCAAGTTGACACATAAAAGGGTGGTCAAATGAGGATATCGGTGGTTGGCGGAGGCTATGTAGGGCTGGTATCATGCGTTTGTCTTGCAGAGCTGGGCCATCATATTGATCTAATCGAGATAGATGAGCGCAAAGTTAGAGCAATAAATTCAGGCCGTCCAACTATTTTCGAAAAGGGTCTAGATGAGTATTTATCGGTGCACATTGGCAAGAGCTTATATGTCACAGATTGCTTTGATGAGGTTTCAAAATCGGATATTGTCTTTATCTGTGTTGGCACTCCGCAGGCCATAGAGGGTGCAATGGATATCTCCATGGTCAGAATTGCGAGCGAATCTATTGGTGATTCGTTAAGAAATTGTCAAGGATATCGTGTTATTGCAATAAAGAGCACTGTACTTCCTGGTACAACCCAAAATTTTATAGCTCCAATCATTCTGAAGCGCTCAGGCCTCGACTCCAGAGGATTGGGATTTGTTGCCAATCCTGAATTTCTTAGAGAGGGTCGAGCAGTAGAAGATTTCATGAATCCGGATAGAATAATCATTGGCAGCGAAGATGAAACGGCTGGTGACTTAGTTGAGCTCGCCTACAAAAAGCTTGATGCACCAGTCATGAGGACAAGTACTTCGGCGGCTGAAATGATCAAGTATGCCTCAAATGCATTCCTTGCCGCAAAGATCTCGCTCGCAAATGAGATCGGAAATATCTGTAAAAAAATGGGAATAGATAGCTACGATGTAATGCGGGGTGTTGGCATGGACCATCGTATATCTCCGCAATTTCTTAATGTAGGGGTAGGTTTTGGAGGCAGCTGCTTCCCCAAAGACGTTTCAGCGCTTATATATTTGGCCGAGAAACTGGGGGATGATCCGATTATTCTTAGATCTGTTCTAAAAGTGAATGAAGACCAGCCGATAAGGATTGTGAATATGCTTCATGAACGGTTGGGTGATCTTGATGGCCGCAAAATTGCGGTTCTGGGTTTATCCTTTAAGAATGGGACCGATGACGTCAGGGAATCACGGTCAATACCAGTTATCAATGAGCTAAAGCGGAGAGGCGCAAGAGTATTCGCATATGATCCTTTGGCCGAGCAAGCCATGAGGAAGGAGATCTCCGATATAGAGTACTGCAGCAAAGCAGAACATGCTTTAAGAGATGCTGAAGGTTGTCTTGTAATGACTGAATGGTCCGAGTTCAGGTCTTTGGATAACGAGTTTTCCCTGATGAAGTCCAAAGTGATCATAGAGGGAAGAAGAATTCTATCATATGTCGATAAAGAAGGGATCTGTTGGTGATCAAAGGCTTAATACCTGCTGCTGGATCGGGTACAAGGCTGGGACCCTTCACGAATGCAATACCAAAAGAGCTTCTGCCAGTCGGAGAGAAAGCGGTCATAGAACATGTTGTAGAGGCCATGAAACTGGCGGAAGTAGATGAGATAGCGATAGTGGTAAGTCCTCATAAACATGGGATATCAGATTATTTAGGCTCTGGAAAACGGTTTGGTGTTAAGCTCACTTATGTGGTTCAGGATGAACGGCTCGGTTTAGCTAACGCAGTGCTATCTGCTGAGCACGTTATCGATGATCGTTTTGTAGTGGTTCTTGGTGATAATTTCTTCTTTCCGAAGTCATTCCTCATCGATTTGATTTCATATCATTCTAATGAGAATGCTGAGGCTACGCTTGGCGTCATAGAGGTAGAGGATGTAACCAGACATGGGATAATAAGGTCCAAAGGAAATTATATTACTGATATTATTGAGAAACCATCGCCAGACCTGGCTCCGAGCAAATTAGGTTCAGCAGGCATATATATATTTGAGGCTAGCATTTTTGATGCCATAAGACGGACGAAACCAGGAATTAAGGGAGAATTCCATCTACCTGATTCTATAAAGGTCATGATAGACGATAAAAAGAAGGTTATATACAAAATATTAGATGGTATACACATAGATGTCGGGACGCCGATGGATTTGATGAAAGCCAATAATTGGTACTATATGAATAAGCAATGTGATAATCCATTATGAAAAGCATGGACTATTGGGAAATTGAATGAAGCTTGTTGTAACGGTTCCTGCTTATAATGAAGAAAATTCGATAGGTAAAGTCATAAAAGAGATTCCTCGGATTCAGGAAAAGGTCGACCGTGTGGAGATCTTGGTTATAAATGATGGTTCCACAGATCATACTGCGGATGCCGCTGACATCGCAGGAGCGGATAGAATAATTTCTCATGTGAGGAATCTCGGTCTTGGTGTTAGTTTTCGGGATGGCCTGAATGAAGCATTAGATATGGGTGCAGATGTTATTGTAAATATTGATGCCGATCTTCAGTATAATGGAGCAGAAATTCCGAAATTAATAGAACCCATACTCCAAGGCAATGCTGATATCGTAATAGGTGACAGGCAGATCGATAAGTTGGATCATATGCCAACTGGCAAAGTCATGGGCAACAAGTTGGCCACATGGGTGACTAGGAGAATTACGCATCTTCCCATTCGAGATGCACAGTCTGGATTTCGTGCCTTTTCTAGAGAAGCTGCATTGAAGATGAATTTAACAGGCGATTATACATACGTACAAGAAACCCTGATTCAGGCAGCTAACAAGAACTTGGTTGTTGATCAGATACCTATTGAATTCAGGAAGCGGTCAGGAGAATCAAGACTCGTTTCGAACCTGTTATCCTATGCCATGTCAGCAGGCGCTACGATGGTCAGAAGTTATAGAGATTACCAACCTCTAAAAGCTTTTACAGCCATAGGTGTCGTCTTCTTGATAATTGGATTGGTAGCTGGGCTCAGAGTGATACGACATTACCTGACTACAGGAACGGTGACTCCTTACCTACCTTCAGCTGTACTAACTACGGTCCTAGTAATTGTAGGACTACAGGCCGTGGTATTTGGTTTGCTCGCAGATATGCTCAAGACACAGAGGACATTTCAGGAAGAGATCCTATATAGGCTAAAGAAATGAGACTGCAATATTTTTTCCGAGACCGGATATTTCGTATCCAATCATCAGGTGCTATATTTAAAAATTTTTTTGGGAAAATGATTTTTATAGAAGCGGGGCGCATGGGTAGAGAAAACTTCGGTCTTTAGGCCAGAGAGGAAGTCACCTATTCTTGAAGTATGATGAAGCTCAAGAGGATGAAATTTGTCTAGTATGAAAAATGAAAATGCTATACAATTAGTAATAAAATTGGGCCTAACAATAATTTTATTTATATTTTTATTTAAAAAAGTGCCGTTGAGCGAAGTCACAAATATAATATTATCTCTAAATATAGTCTATCTCTTAATATCAATAGCCTTTGTTCCCATCTTATACGCCATAAGGACGTATAGATGGAAGATAATGCTCAACTCTATTGGTGTGGAGCAGCCCTTTATTAAATTGTATTATGCAATGGTAGCTGGAATATGCTATGGTTTGCTGACTCCGGGCAAAGCAGGTGAATTATGCAGAACATATTACATTAGTGGTAATAGATCCGAGACTTTGACTACAATCATGGTTGAAAAAATAATGGATGTTGCGATCTTGATAATATTATGTACATTAACTATTCCAATATTTTTCAACGAATATCCGACCTTTAAATACCTTCTTGCAATCTGTTTTCTTGCAGTTGTGCTTGGCACCCTTTCAGCGATTAATCGAAAGTTTGTCAATTTTTTTGGATATTTTTTCAAAATTCGAGAGGATAGCAAGGAAACCTATATGATAAGTTTTAAAAAATTATTGTCTAACAGAAGCTTATTGCTCAGCAGCGGTCTTATTGGCTTAGGCTTTTACTTTGTTGCTTACATATCCGCAATTTTTCTTCTCAAGTCGATGGGTATAGCTCCATTGGCTGTCGTATCTCTGCCGATCATCATCCTGATGGGAAATATTCCCGTGACAATTTCTGGTCTTGGTCTAAGAGAATCCGTCGGTGCCGTGTGTTTTGTGCTCCTTGGCATAGAAGGAGCCTATGGCGTTTCATTTTCCCTTCTTGAATTTCTCATTTTTTCCGTGTTGGCCGGCTTAATCGGTTACATTCTGGTGATTCGAGGTGAACTCTAAGCGGAAGTGTCATGCCCAAGTTTCGGTTTTTCAATTAGCATGGCAAATTTGAGATAACAGGTTTCGTCTATTTCCTTCTCGTTGTCAATATTGTAGATAGACATATTTAGTTTTCTTAGATTGTTCCTTACTCTTGATATCAAATGTGAAACATCATAAAATCTTCCGTGTCTGGACTTCCAACTTGTTGCAATATAAATAGTTGCATCATCATCAAATGTGAATCCTCCTTTTGGAAGTTCAGCCAAATCTGTTTGTATTGCATATTCGGTGTGAAGATATAGGGGCAAGATGCAAAGCCGGCCGCCAGGCTTGAGAACCCTGGAAGCTTCTTGAATAAAACGAATATCAGCATCTTTTTCGAAATGCTCAAAAGAGCAATGCAATGCCATAGCAGATGCGAATTCATCACTTATTGGCATCTTTGATGCATCTCCACCTATTGTGAAGCCGTTGACTCCTTCAGGAAAAATTAGGTCTTGTCGATAGCTTTTACAGCCAAACAATTGGTTATATATTTGTGGCGTTGGAGAATTAGAGTTGGCAATATCGATATATATATCCTGGATATTGAGATGCAAAAGCTTCGCGGCCATGTAATGTTCTAAAGATTTTTCAGCAAAGTTCTGACCGCTGCCATATTCATAATAATCATATTGATCGTAATTTGCTCTCCTGATATATGCCTCATAATCTAATTTATTGATTCGAAAAGAAATCAGATTGAATCCAGCAGCTCGTAAATCTTTGACAATTCGTTGGTGAACGTCTATATCTGGGATAGGCACTAAAGAAGGAACAATCTTAACCATGGTTGGTCAACCATATCCAATCTATATCTATTTTTTCTTATTATTATCCTCATATCAATAGCATATAATAGTTTTCCAGGTAGTGATGCTATTGCTACAATTAGTCTGAAAGAAAACGGCTATTTCATCTTTTCTTAGAAAAAACAGCAGCTAAGGAGCAGTATAAGCTGTTATCTATTTTCTCCAGGTTATCGATGAAATATATATCCAGATCCAAATTGTTCGAATCAACAAGTCTTTCCTTGAATTTATCTATCGAATATATTCTTCCAAACCTGTTTCCATATCCTTCCTTTTCATATACATCGATGCCTTTTTCAAATTGGATTGAATCTTCGTCTCGTGAATAAGCTTCATGGTCAATGATAGCAAAGTAGGATTCTCCAAAGTATAACGGCAAGATGCAGGCTTTTCCTCCTTTTTTGAGAACACGCTCTGCCTCTCTAATAAACTTGATATCGCTATCGTTTTCGAAGTGCTCTATACTGCAATGCAAGGTCATTTTAGTAAAATAGTTATCCTTAAATGGCAGATCAGCCGCATCTCCTCCAACTAGTGGCACTGCGGAGTCAGGCGAACAAAATATTCCCTTACGGAAATCGAGATCTTGCTTATACGCTTCTATGCCATAGAATTTATATATATAATCAGAAAAATAAGATTTCTGCGCGGCTATATCAATAAACACGTCGTTTTTATTAAAATTTAGAAGCTTGATAGAAATAAAATGTTCAAAAAGTTTCTCCACATAGTAATAGTTAAAAAAGTTTCTGTATTTTTCTGGATAATGCGAATTTTCGATGAAATAATTGAATTCCGATTTAATATATATAAAAGCAAGACCATTTTGTATAAAATGGCGGAATCTAAATTTCGATTTTAGGTCTTCAATGATGTTCTCAAAATGGCTTACGGGAATTTCATTGTTGATAAAAGCCATGCGATAACTTATGTAGAGAATGATATATAATTTTCTTGAGCATTTCGATCAACTAAACTATCGTCAATTATATATACTGTAAATACTATTATAAATTATGCATAGTTTTGTGAGTTTCGTCATCCAACTTGCTTGCCGTCGATTAGGTGACTTCCTCTCTGGCCTAAATACCAGAGCTTCCTGCTTCATGGAGTTGACGCTTACTTGGACGTATGCCCAAGCCGGAGGCCAATTCTCCACAGGCTATCTCCCGCAGTCCACGGGTTAGTATATTCAAGGCTGCGTTATGATCTCTGTCCAATTGCAGACCA
>JALHSR010000333.1 GCA_022865315.1 Methanotrichaceae archaeon
ACTTAGGACAACTATGTGTCCTTTCTGCTAATACTTTTAAGACCGTTGTTCCACAGCCTGAACAGTTTTGTGATGTATTTCTAGGATCCACTAACACAACGCTTTTGCCAGCTCTTTCAGCCTTGCTCTGCGTGAAACGTATTAGCTTCCCCCATGTATGATCTTGGATATGTCTTGCTAGATGGTGATTCTTCACCATTTTATTAATATTTAGGTTCTCTAATATTATTAGATCGGCTGAATCAACAATCTTTCTGAATGCTTTATGCAAAAAGTCATCTCGGAGGTTCTGGATATTCTTATGTAGCCTCGCAACCATGATCCTAGCTTTTTGCCTGTTGCTTGGCCGATTCTTCTTCCTAGATAGACCTCTTTGAGCCGTTGCTAACTTCTTCGCAGCTTGTACATAGTACCTAGGATATTGGATGGTCTCTCCGGTGGATATTGTGACCATATTCTGAATTCCTACATCAACCCCAATAGCTTTTTGAGGTTCTATCAGTGGCACGTCTTCTTGTTCAGCCACAAAAACGGCATACCAGCGTTCCGTCTTGTCCGTTTTGATCTTGCCTTCGACTTCTCGATGTTTGAAGATCCTGATAGAAGACCCTATCTTGGAGAGAGTTAACTTTGAGTCTTCTAGCTTGTAGCCCGTTTGTGAATAGGTGAAAGATTTATACCATCCTTTACCATTGAACCGTGGATAGCCTGGTTCTTCTCCAGCCTTAACGCGCCTGAAAAATGCTTTAAAAGATTTGTCCAGCCTTATTAGGATATCCTGAAGCACTTGGGAGTGAACAGGGCTTAGATACGGATTGCGTTTTCTATTGGATGGAACCTGTCTTGATATTTCATTATAGGACACATCCTGAACTTATAGGCCATCATCATGTCTTTGGCCGTCTCCTCTCCTGGTTCCAATACGGAGACTTGCATTTAGGGCATACTTTAGGTAACTCGGGGGTTCTAGGATACCATTTATGCGTACACCTTTTGCAGTTCAACTCGGGTAACTCCATATACACTTAGTATTATATTATTGGTATATATATCTATGTAGTGTGGTGTGGTGTGAAACTAAATACGCCATTCATCCCCTCCCCCTTCTGGCTGCTTTTCTGTAATGCGCAATCGACGACTTCTCCGGCTTGGACTGCCTTTGAAATGCTCAATCCAAGCCCATGAATCAATCAAAACGGTCAATCTCTTCTCTCTCAAACGATTCCAGCTCAGGAAGACTACCAAAATGTGATCTTTCTATTCTCTTGGCTTTTCTAAATAGACATCTGATGACTTCGTCGCAAGATTTGAGATTGAGTTCCCTTTTTTGCTTATTCAAACTCTTCAAGACGTCGTCTTTCACCTGAATCGTGGTTGGCATAAATTGTTATATGTTAAAGCATTATAGATTTATAGGTTTTTTTGAATTTGTGAATACTAAATCTCCTTTGCTCTAGTTTGGATGGTCAAAATAATAACCGCTCCTAGTTTGAATTTCTGAATCCAAACAGATTCCAGTATTGGTCCGAAAAATGCTTCCAATGGTCTCTGATATGATCCATTGGACTCTGACAAGAGGTCCTTGGATTTTGCTTCCAGAAAATAAAATGCAGCCATTCACGAGGAATATATAGGTTATAGAGGACACTGGCCGTTAGCTTCGAGCTATGCCGATGAAAATACTATGGCATATAAGTAAAACTGCTAATGACGATAGATGGCATTATCTTCCTTTATAAGCCGCATATAACTCAAGAAACTCTACCTGGCTTATCTCCAGATCTTCCCTAATTATTTTGCGCAGAAGACCTTTCGGTATCTCCGTGCTCCCATGAATGGGAACTGTGGTCATTCGGCCGTCTTCAGATCTCAACCGCACATGAGAACCCTTAGTCCGGACAACCTTGAATTCCAAAAATTCCAGGAACTTAAGAGCTCTCGGCCATCAATCACAGGAAACTTTGGCATCCTGAGCAACTTCCAGCTCTATGAATCCCACAAATGTGTTGAGATCTTCAATCTTTGTCTCCTCTAGACACATGCCGATGACTTCCTTTATGTTTTCCATGGCCTCATCTATAGTCGTGCCCCAAGAATGACAGCCTTTGAAGAGCGGACAGCTTACAATATAAAATCCATCTTCGTCAATCTCAACTATAATTGGCAGATGCAACTTATCCATATTTAGCTCAACCATTTCAATTATTAGGCAGCAGTCTTAATTGTTTCGCTCAATCTTATGATCAAAAGGAGCAACAGTTCTGATTATTTTGGCACTTTGTCTTTTCTCTTGGAATCTGCCCAATTTCTTTGGCCTGTAGCTCACATTTTAATAAATGGCTTGAGCAATTATATAATTGATTCAGGTGCCAGTCTCTGCCATGCTCTATTTTTTGGGGGATTAATCGATTTAATCTTCGGTTGGGCTGTCTTATATGTCCAATGCGTGCCCATTTGCGGGATATTCCGGCATTGCCCCACATCGGCGCCTGCTTATCGTTTCTTCGCCCCTCTCGCCTTGTCAAAGGTTTCGCGGAGCATCAATCAATTTTTAATAGGAAAGAGGTGCCCATATAGTACAATGAAGCTCGAGGTCAGGATAATTGGGCAGAGTGTGCATCAGATCGGCTATAGAGTCTTTCTGCTCAATGCAGCTATAGAGTTGGGTTGCCGCAGGTTCTCTGCACAAAATTTGATCGAGGATGGTTCTCAGCTTCTTGTAACCCGTCTAGAGGGCGACGAGATGCAGACCGACAAGTTCAAAGAGTTTGTACAGACCCAAAGACCGGCTGGAGCCGAAGTCACAGAGATATCCTTCTATGATTATCAAGGACACGTCATGTCAGTAGAAGACCACATGCACATATCAATGGTAGAACAGCTAAACAAGGGGATACCTGCACTTCTGCGGATAGATGATAAACAAGGCAAGATGCTCGAGAAACAAGACGGAATGCTTGATAAACAAGACCAGATGCTCGAGAAACAAGACAAAATGCTTGATAAACAAGACCAGATGCTGGCTAAGCTCGACGAGGTTCGTGAAGACGTAGTTGGCGAGATTCGAGCATCTAAAGAGGCCATAGTCTCAGAGCTGAAGGAAACCCGGGATAGCCATGCTGCGGATATAAAGGATCTCCGAGTAGATTTGAGGTCTTATCTGGATGATAAGTTAGGGAAGATAGAGAACGATATAGTCCTCATAAAAGCAAAGGTCGGGCTTCCTTAAATTTTCAAATTTTTTTTGGTCAATTGGAAAACTCGTCTTCTATATTCGATGGCATGCTTTTCTAAGGCGTTCGCTATTTTTATCTCTCCAGGCTTTGGGGCATGGATTTCTATATGAAACTAGATATACCGTTGGGTAAAACCAGAGTTCGTCACCGGGATGAGCCAGAAAGACAACATCCCTCTACTCCATCAAAGATCCAATCACCAGTTAGAACATGAGCACCTTTTTATCTGCAGCGATATGAACTAGCGAATCCCCCAGATTCCATCCAAAGTTGTGCCGGAGGTTGGCTGACTCAACCCCAATTTCTTCGTCCTGGGATTTATTCAAAGCTTTGATTGAGCAGATGGCCTCAGAGGTCTTTCCGGTCTTGTTGGTTGTACCGGTTTAGCCGGTTTCTGTCTGTACTCCCACTCCCGCGAGCGATCTGAAATCTCGGCATCAACTGAACTTGGTGGTGGTGATGACGATTCAATTGTCCTCAACTCCACGCTATAGAGGCTGTCGATGGGCAATCCCCAGTAACCTGCCACGGGTTTGTCGGCGGTCTGTCCGAAAGTTCCGATTAGATCGCCAGTACTCCACGCTCTGTCGCCGTTGGCATCCAGATACCACATGCTTCCGCCTCTGGAAACGCCTATCTCATGACTTCCATCGGCATTCCAGTCTCCCGCTACAGGAAGATCTCCGCTCATCCCAAAATGGCCCGTCAGATCATCAGTGCTCCAAGCTCTATCGTTATTTGAGTCCAAGAACCACGCTCCCGCTCGGAACACTCCTATCTCATGACTTCCATCGGCGTTCCAGTCTCCGGCTACAGGAAGATCTCCGCTCATCCCAAAATAGCCCGTCAGATCGCCAGCGCTCCAAGATCTATCGTTATTTGCATCCAAATACCACGCTCCAGCCCGGAATACTCCTATCTCATCGGAGTAATACACATAAAGGCTACGCAATTTTATCAGCCAGGCATCACCGCCGCCTGCACCGTAAGATGCCGTATTGCCTGCAATGACATATCCGCCGTCCCTCGTTTGCTGGACGGATCTGCCGGAATCACTATCATCGCCGCCAACGGTCTTATTCCAGAGTTCTCGGCCACTGGGATCTGTCTGTATCACCCAGACATCGGCACCGCCTGCACCGTAAGAAGATGTTTGGCCTGCGACGACATATCCGCCGTCCCTCGTCTGCTGGACAGAATATCCCCTATCCTGAGCCGTCCCGCCAAAAGTCCTATCCCATATTTTGTTTCCAGCCGAGTCCGTCTTGATCAGCCAAACGTCCTCACCGGATGGTTGGTAAGATTTAACGCCAGCAATGATGTACCCCATATCGTCGGTCTCCTGGACCGAGTAGCCCAGATCATTACCAGTCTCTCCAAAGGTCTTGTTCCATTGTTCAATTCCGGCATCATTTGTCTTTATTAACCACACATCATAGAGGCCATTGCCATACGAGTTTGTGTTGCCTGTCAGAATATATCCACCATCGCTCGTCTGCCAAACAGAACGACTATCCTCATTGCCTGATTTGCCGAATGTCTCTTGCCATTGCACATCTCCGGTGGAATTTGTCTTTATCAGTGTAACATTCCTTTCAATATTTTGGCTATTGGATACGCTACCTGTTATAATATAGCCGTTATCGGTTGTCTGTCGGACTGACCTGCCAGCACTATTGGCTAACTCAACAAAGACCTTGTCCCAGGACATATTTCCGTTGGCATCCGTCTTCAGCAGCCTGATAGCAGCATTGCCGGATCCTGTGAGGATATATCCGCCATCAGATGTCTGTTGAACCGACGACCCCAGGAAGTCGTTGAAGGTCTTATTCCACAGTTCGTTTCCGTTCGCATCAGTCTTGATCAGAAGCGCGATTGATTCATCCCCCCCGGGCCGAGTATAACCGGTCATTATATATCCGCCATCGCTGGTCTGCTCAACTGAATTTCCCATGTCAATGTCCGCCGTGCCAAAGGTCTTGTTCCATTGTTCAGCAGGCGACAGCCCAAAAGCGCTCGAAGAGCACACCACCAAAAGAAATGTGCCCACGAAACATACATTTCCCACACCAATGATACAACACCTTAATTATGTTTTAACTGTTATGAACAGTATTTAATACTTTTGCTTCTGAAATTCTCGATATCCGAGATTGCATATGGCCAGATGAGAAGGGGTTTTTTGAGATAAAAAAAAATTTCAGTCGGCCAAACGGATCGGTCTGACATCCTGGTGAGAAGCATTAAGTCTTGCCGTTTTCGTCTTATAATCCAATCCGTCTCTGGAGATCGTCAATTCTCGCCCAGATAAAGGTCCTTCATATCCAAGTTTTCGCAATCGTCTAACTAGTTCTCGCCACGAAACTGGAATAAGTCTAAACTATGGCCATAGGCTCCGGCGAATCGCCCGCCGAATGGCCATCAATCGTCGGGATCGGCAGTCCCCTCTTTGCAGCCTTATGGTTATCCATTCCTCAATGACTTCAATAAGGAGAACTCCGAAAAACCCAATTAAATAGAAATATATAAATACTATTAATACCATACAATAGTCTCATGAGAAATCTCACCGATTTTGCCATCCGGCAGGAATATGAACGAGTTAAAGAATTGGGCGACCAATTGGTTGAGG
>JALHSR010000334.1 GCA_022865315.1 Methanotrichaceae archaeon
GCGTGAGCTATCGAAATTAGCTGAATAAAGTTGGAAAGATGGCAGGAATGGCCAAAATCAAGCTCATTTAAGATCGTTGAACAAAAAAACTTGGACAATTGATCCCACAAACTTTCTGCATTTAAGTTGATCGTAATCCTCAATCGTTTAAAAGAGGAAGCCTGTTTCACTATTGTTCAGGCTTTAAAAGTAAGTGGTATCAAGATATACTCGATTCCTGCAAGAGTGAAATCAGCTGAATCTTTCTTGGATAAAGTACAAAGAAAAGAGCCAAGAAATCCATTTGAAGAAATTCAGGATATTGTGGGCTTGAGGATTGTATGTCTTTTTCTTTCAGATATTAATAAAATTGGAGAAATAATAAGAGACTCTTTTGATATAATATCTATGGATAATAAAATCGAAAGCACGGATTATTCCTCTTTTGGATATTTATCAATTCACTACATTGTAAAGTTTAAAAAAGAGCATTCAGGCCCTCGCTATGATGAAATAAAAGAACTTCCTTTTGAAATTCAAGTTAGAACATTAGCTATGGATGCATGGGCTAATATTTCTCATTACTTGGAATACAAGAGTGAACTGGACATACCTAAAGAATTGAAACGAGATTTCTATGCTCTTAGTGGACTTTTCTATGTAGCAGATAAGCATTTTGAGATGTTCTTTAAATCTCGTGAGGAAGTTACTCGTCAATTGGAAGCATCCGAAATAAAACCAGAGGAAGAGATCAATCTTGATAATTTAATTGTTTACTTAAAGAAACGCTTTCCTGATAGGAAACATTCTTCACTCGATGAAGTATCAGGATTAATCAATCAATTGGCAGACTCTGGATATCGGTTTATAAAAAATATAGAACATGTTCTGGATGTTTCACGAGATGCCTTCGCTGCTTACGAAAAGGATTTTCCGCCAATGGGCGAAGCGGGAAGACGTTATGCTGATATAGGTGTGATTCGAACGTCGCTAACTATTTTAGACGATACTTATAGACATAAATTTACATCCTTTATACCTGGCTCACGAGTTGAAAAATATAAGCGTCTGTTGAAGAAAGATTAGGGGTCTCTCATTATATCGAAAGGACACTATGACTCAGACAATTAGAGACATTGTCTCATATGGCTTATGTTATCTAATAACCGCATGAAAACTAAAATGAAAATAACTCTTATGTAATAATAGAACAAATGACCCATATACGCCGTGGTACTGCAGTTTACTTGACTAGTCAAAATTTCAATAAATTTTTCTTTTTTTCGAACCAAACCAAGGAATCAGTCGAACTTTCTCTTCACTTTGTGATGGAGAAAGTGAGACGACTCCGGTGCAGTGCAAAGGAGAATTCCTAAATGTGCACATTTCTGAACATGAAGTGTTTAGGAATCCCCAAAAATATACATTGATAACCACATATATATAAACTATATTACAATAAAAAATAAGTAAGGTATATTGGAAATTGGCTGGCACTTAGATATTCAAAACCGAATGCTGCAACCTGCTTGTTATCGAGCAAAATGGCTTCGAAATTTTTTATCAGAATATGGGCTATATGGCTTATTATTTCTATTAACCCTATTGAAAAAGAAAATGTATTATAAATAATAGAAAAGATAGCCCATATGACCAATATTATTGCAGGGTAAATGCTTTATCAAATGGATATCGCTATGCTGAAAAAAAATGTTTGTTAATTAATAAAATTTAGTTAATCTCATCTTTTCGTTAATACTATAGAATGAATTTGTTTTTAATGAATTAAATACATTCTTATAGGAACAATGGTGATATATAATTAACCGAGGTGATAATCTTGAAACGATATCTTATCATTTTGGCGCTTGGATTCATAATATAGTCATTTGGCTCTCAAGCGCAGGGATGGGATGAGCTTGGATGGAATAAGGCAGTTGGCAACGTTGTAGTCCAGTATGATATGCAAAACGATAGGACCACACTCTTTGCCACAGATAAGGCCACTGGAGATCTATATAAATATAGTGATGGTACATGGACTAAGACGAGTAACCCAGCAAAGATGTTCGTATCTGATGGAGTCGGATTGTATAGAAATATGCAGGATGGAAAAATCGGGAAATATATCCCTAAAACAAATAAATGGGAAAACATCGGCAACGTGGCAGATGCGATCTATGGTGGAGCGGGCAAACTCTATTATAAAAAATCCGATGGCTCACTATACGTATATTCAGGAACTCCACAACAATGGACAAAAATTTTCGATAATCCTGAAAGGGCCGTTTCATACTTGGTAACCGCTGGCGATTCAAGCAAACCTAAATTATTCAGGTTCCAAACGAATGGAGCCGTCTGGGAATATAAAGGGAACACCAGTCATCCAATTTCTTGGGGCCAAATCGCACCAAGTGGAGAATTTACCGCTATTTATGCAGGGGGAAATGATTTTTTTGGAGCTGATGCTTCGACGGTTTATAGAATCTTTGGGAAGGATAGCTGGGATTCAATCGGATCAGCCGGTAAGAGTGCCGTTGTAGATGTTTATCAATCTGGTCAACTCTCGAACCTATACGTGCTATCAAGTGATGGAAAATCGATACTCAAGAACAAGGGTGGCGATGCATGGGATATGCTACAAACCGAGGCAAATGGATTTAAAAATATCTATGCCGGAGGAGGAATGTTATACGGCGTCGACAATGCTGGCAAAATTTATGAATTTATAAAAACTTGAGCATTGAAATTCTCGCTAGGCTGCGTTGCTGGAAATGGTTCCGCTTCGGCTATTTAAAATAGTCTGAGCGGGACAATTAATTTCAGCAACATAATAAGGGTATATTTCTTTTCGGATAATTATCGCTATGCCGAACTGAATGACTATTGGAGATCCACAAGGGAACCAAACGTTTATCCCAGAGAAATCTTCACTTGACTACTGTGATAAAAATGAAATCAGCCCTTATTGTTTTAATAGTTCTTGTTGGTTTAGCGATGGCCGCTGGATATACCCCTTGGCAAGAGGGTGCAAGTCAAGGCTTGAAAATTGGCTTCCATTTGGGAACAATGTATAATCAGGCCCAACAGGGATACAATATCAGCGGTTTCAATAAAGAAGTTGATATCTACAATGCTTGGGTTCAGAAGAACTTCGGTAATGATTCTAGCCTGCTCATGCAGAAGATTCCAATGCCAGGTTATGGCAATGTCCCAACTATGTACAACAAGCCTGTACATGCCATAGATGAAAGCTTCAATCAAAGCAGAAGGATTCTTGGAGATGCTGCTGTATCGAATGAAGGTAGGATATTGGATATGCCTGCGTCAGCCTATTATACTTGGAATCCATCTGCGCTTGGGAACCAGCCTACTCTTACGAACAGTCAAACATATGGCGGTTTGGGTTCGGTATAATTTGAACCTTCAACTCGCCCATTCATTTCTTCATGTGGTTAATACATGGATCGAACTATAAAAGGGAGAAGTGATTTATCGAGAAATTATAGACCTTAAAGAACTAGGAATTTGGTATACTTTTCTCGCTTAGTGACATCTGAAATATGGAGATATCTCGCTGTTGTAGCAATATCCTCATGCCTTAATAGATCTTTTATCGTCATGATATCACATCCATTTTTAACTAGGATGGATGCGACAGAATGCCTGGAAAATACATGCAAACCTCCTTGTTTTCCAATGTTAGCCTTTCTTTTATAGTGAATGAACATTCTATAGACTTCAGTTCTATCCCATCGATTTCCATAATCGGTGATAAAGAGAGCTTGTTCGCCAGCAACCATTATGGGCGGCCTAATCGCTAGATATTCCCTCAAGATTCTAGCACAATCTTCCGAGATCAAGATTGCAGCATCTTTACCGCCTTTGCCGCCCTTTACGTAAATGGTCAATGTTTTGAGATCCACATCTTCAACGTTGAGATTGCATAACTCAGAAACTCGTAAAGCACCATAGAAGAGAGTGGCAAGCATAGCACAGTGCTTCAAGTTATTGCATACATCAAATATACGCAAGATCTCTTCTGATGAGAAGAAGTAGGTTATCTGATTATTTGGATTTAGACGCTTAAAAGAGAACACTTCTCCGTACATTTTATGATATGCTTTGATCGCATAGGCATATTGGTTTAATGTTGAGCGGCTAATTTTGCGATCATGCAAATTATCACGAAAATCATTAGCATTCTGTAAAGTTGGTCTATCCGTACCAGCAAACTTTAGATAACGAGCGACATTGCCAATATAACCAACAATAGTGCTATCTCTTAATCCATTGTTCTCTAGATATCTTTTGAACCTATTCAAAGCGCTATCGAAATTTTTTAGATGTTTAATGCTCCAATCTACATGTAACATTTTCATCCCTTTTAATGAGGGACATATCGCAATCCTGTTACCTGGAAACGCACAATCCGCATTCGCCGCGGGGACATAGGGTAGCCTGGTATCCTACAGGACTGGGGGTCCGGTGACCGGCGTTCAAATCGCCGTGGCCCCATCTTGCGTTGATTTTCGCCTTTAGATTGCATCAAATGCAACAGGACGGCGTCCGTTCTTCAGGATACAAAGGGTGAGATACAAGTGGAAAATTTTTAAACATCCTTTACGTTGCACATTGAATCAGTATGCATATGCTGCTAAAGCTTATCATGAAATGATAGGAATACCTATAAGAGGTTCACAGATTAGAACCGAAGAGCCAAATTTCATATTTTTTCACTGAAGACTATGTGGGGAGCATTTTCAGCATAATAAATGATATCAAGCACCTGACTATGCTTCAAATGCTATTCCATGCCTATTTGCGTTCAGCGAGTTATTGCCTTAAATAATGAAGACTTGAATCTGAGAAGTTATACGAAAATTGTAAATACGATCACGTGAGAAATTATTTCTGAATGTTACAAAATCATACGCTAACTCGTGCATCATTAATATTATTATTCGTAATATCTTCATCTGTCGCAGCTTTCACTATTGATACTAATAATGATGAAAACGGCAATTTATATCTGATAAATCAAGAAGGTAGGACACTATATTACTTTATCAATGATCCTACTATGAGATCTACTTGCTTTGAGGGCTGTTCAGAGATATGGCCTCCTTTTTATGCCGATCGGATCGATATTCCTTCAAATCTGAAAAGGGAAGATTTCGATTATATACCTAGGGCAGATGGAGTTTATCAAACAACGTATAAGGGTAGACCGCTTTATCTCTACTCTGGAGATAGTCTCCGTGGGGAATTAACTGGAGAGGGATTACAGGGACTCTGGCTCGCCGTCAGGCCTTGACTATCCTCTAACTTAATTCATGCTGGTTTTTGCTGTTAAGATTTCTAGGCAAAATGCAAGGTGGTATGCAGGTTCGAAATGCTTTGGATTAAAATTGCATTGAGGAGATGAAAATGTATGACTAATTTTATAGACGTTATCATTGATGCTGCATCAGATTTTCGCATATTATGTGTCCTCTTGCTAATAATAGGCATATTCCTTATTGTTATTTATTATTATAATATACAATGGAAGGATTTTAAAGTTGAACAAAGGCCGCATGAAGAGAGAATTGACCGACGATGGGCCATAAGGTTAGGATTTTTCTTATTCATTCTTGAATTCTTAGGGGTGTGTATTTCAAGTTACTATCTCATGGGCTTCCAAATCTCCGGAACTGCAAAATATGATGATGGAAAGTTTCTTGTGGATGCAGAAATCATTATTCCCCGCACAGAACCTGCAGCCACTTCGGAAGCGGGACAGTATTTATTACATAACGTGCCAAGAAATCAATCTCGAATTTCGGTAAAAATTAAAAATAAATATATTCATAATGAATCTATTAATCTTTCGCAATATTCTTTAAAGCCATCACATAATCAAGACCTCATTATAGATCGCATTAATCTTTGGATTCATGGCAATGTCAAAAATCGCTATGGCCCTGTTGAGGGTGTAATAGTGATGCTAAATTCTAGTGAAGCCAATTTGGTCAGTGAGACAGATTCTTTTGGGAACTTTGACTTTGGCGAAGTTCGTGTTCATCATAAGCCAATCGGAAGACCAATGACATTGGCCTTCAAATCAAGAGATGAAAGGGATCCCCGGATTAAAAAACCAATCACAATACCCCTTGAAGAGCCTTACGAAATAAATGAGAAAGATTTAATATGGCCTCTAAAGGATGAAGTCGATGTTGAAGGCACAGTTAGCTCTAGCGAGAATGATAGAAAGTTAAAAAACATGCTGGTAATGATGAAGAGTGAAATGGGTGAAAGCTCTAATTATACTAATGACAGCGGCTATTATTCATTACGAAAAGTGCCAATTGATGCAAAAGATTGGTTTATTTATACTCCAGAAGGAACGATATTGGCAAACGGCACTATATTTCCAAAATTGACGGTGACAGATACTCAGAAGAACTGGAGACCTTTGCAGATAAAGGCATAATCAAATAAAAAAGCTGCAGGAATAAAATATGTCCAATCCATTAGCTCATGACTATATTGAAAAAGCCTCACATCAACCTGATTATTATTAGCACGATTTCTTGATACATAATGATACTAAGAAGATGCTTCTTTCAATTACCGCCGCAATTTTGAACCGACCATTCTGTGATAAAACGAAGGGATTATATATCAGATCCCACTTTGGCACCCGAAAGTTTCTCTTTTTATCCTCTTCTGGATGAACCAATTTGATCTACAACTAGTGTGCATCGGTTCTCAAGTTTCCAGCTATGCATGAGTAAGTAGATCCGATCGAATATCCAGTTAAGGTTTGATCTCTCTCTCGAAATCAGATGTTGCATTCGGTATCATTGACCACCCTATATGGCGCAATGGCAGAATAATCTTGGGTTTGCCCTAAATCAACGCCAATGACGAAATGGGTATCCGTCCAGCCTGAAGATCATCCTAGATAGATTGCGTTTGTCACGCGACAGCTTTCACATTGAGCAGCCTGACATTCTCATCCCCAGAATTATGCACCACTCCACTGTTGGTTAATTGAACTTTCAAATATTGGCTTTATATTTGGATCAAGCATCTGTTCGACTAAATCGTAACTGAACAGCTGGTCTTCCATTCCCATAAATTCGCACAGATATTCCGTTCTAAAACACCATTCACCTAATGCTATGCGTTCTTCTTCGAGGTATTCTTTTTAGATCCGGGAGCATAATGTTGCTGGCCGAGGCAGTCGTCTAATATATCTACAATTTTGCCAGAACCAATATCTTTAAGTTTTTTTTGGGAGACCTTCAAGATTGTGGCAACGATCCATGAAGTCATAAGCAATAGCATCAGTCACATTCGATGGCATTAATTGAATTTGCTAAGATTTTGGTAATGACTACTCAATGGGTTGAAGTTTTATATACACCTAATTCGCTAATTATTAGCTAGAGAGGTAGCGAATGGGTAAGAGGGGACCTAAACCTAAGTTTGTGGATGTAGCCTGTCCAAATGATAAGTGCAATCAATTTGGAATCAAAGGCCAAGGGAACATAATCGGAAATGGCACATATCCGACGAAATCTGGCAGGATTA
>JALHSR010000335.1 GCA_022865315.1 Methanotrichaceae archaeon
ATAGTTCTTTGATATTTTGTTGGATAGAGCCTGAATTTGTATGCCTTATGCATTGCTAGATTAAATGCTCTAATCGCATAAATAGATATCTATAGGAGTGTTATACTAGAGAAGGAGGACTCCGCTTTCATCCCCAGCCTGATAGCTGGGGTCTTCCCGCTCCGTTCTCTCCGCTCCTGCGAGATAAAAATTTTAGAAAAATATATATAAAAAAAATATGACCTCAGCATGCAAGAACTTCGAGCCTAAGTCTCTTTGTTTAACGCCTTGGCCAGGCCAGGAATAAATTCGACACCTATAGGCACTGTCATATTCGATCCATTAAAATCGTTACCTATAGGCTGGAACCTCCCCCCGAGATTCTTAGCCAAGAATGCTTCGGCCGCAGCATAAAAGGAAAGCCTATTTTCCGGCCGAGCAAATCCATGGCCTTCATCGGAATATACTAAATAGGTCACAGGAACGTTTCTTTTCTGCATCGCTTGCACTATCTGGTCAGATTCGTTTCTTTTGACTCGAGGGTCATTTGCCCCCTGGGCGATTAGTAATGGTTTCACAATCTTTTCAACTCCAAAGAACGGAGACCGCTCTTTGAGGAAAGCTCTTCCCACCTCTGTCCTATTATCCCCAACTCTAGTAAGATAAAGCTCAAACTCCGGCTCCCAATATGGTGGAATGGTCTCCATCATGGTAATGAGATTGGAAACGCCCACAATATCTACTCCGCAGGCAAAGACCTCGGGAGCGAAAGTCAAGCCGACTAGAGTAGCATAGCCTCCATAGCTTCCACCCATAATGGCTACACGTTTTGGATCGGCAATTCCTCTTCTAATTGCCCAATTTACAGAATCTATGAGGTCTTCATGCATTTTGCCTCCCCATTCCATGTCTCCAGAATTAGTAAAGTTCTTGCCAAAACCAGTGGAGCCCCGGAAGTTAACGCTTAGAACTGCATAGCCTCGATTGGCTAACCATTGATGAAGGGGATCGAATCCCCATTCATCCCTTGACCAAGGTCCTCCATGGACCAAGAGAACCATAGGCAGGGGTTCCTCAGGAATGCCGTCTTCATTCTCGTCGCTCTTTAGAGGAAGAGTATAGTAGCTGATCAAATCCAATCCATCCCTGGATTTGATTATTATTGGATTCATCTTGCTCAACGGCTGACCTTCCAACTCCTTGCGATTTGTCAACAGGAACCTAGCTTTTTTCTTGTTCCTGTCATAGAAATAGTAACGAACCGGACCAGTATCCACGACATAAGCCACAATCCAATATTTATCGTCAAGGCTTCGACTGACTACCTCCATATCGCCATCAGCAACATCTCCCAAATATTCTAGATCTCCTGCAATCGATTCATTCAACACTTTCCAATGCTTGCGTTCATACGTAAAGGCTGCTGCTTCTGGAACGCGTTCTATATGATGCATAAGAATATCGCTGATATCTGCACTGTCGTCATCAGTCAAGAATGTCTTATTGCCTGTGTCTAGATCAAAGATATAAAAGCCGGCTGTATTTCGCTCTCTGCTATCGATAAAATAAATAGATCGCTCGGTTTTATTAAAGCCTAGTAAATAAGTTGTAAGCACATCTTCTGCAGGAATCTCGAGCAAAACATCCCAGCCACTGGTTTTGTTTGCCTTGTATAGATCTTCCCCACCATCTGTTGTCATCTTTTGTGCTAGACGAACGCTATAATTATCGTCGATTCTGAATGTAGAGAATTCTTCAGTGTTATTTTTGATTAAGGTGATATTACCAGTGTTGATATCAACTCTATAAAGATCACGGAACCTAGGATCGCGTTTATTGAGATCTACAACGACTTCCGTAGGAAACTTGATGCTCTTAGTATACATACGAGCCTGGACATTTTCAAAAGGAGTTAGATCTTTGATCTCACCGCTCGTCAGGTTAACGCTATAGATGTGCCAATTTTCGTCCCCATTTTTGTCCTGGTAATAAAAAATGTGTTCATTCGTGTAAGCCCAATCGTAAGAGCGAATACCTCTATATGTATCATTGGTAACAGGCTTTGCTGCCTCGGGACTATCGACAGGGCTTACCCATACATTGAGTACTCCGTTGACAGGTGCAAGATAGCTAATTCTTGTCCCATCTTGGCTTAAGAGGACGCTGGTCTTATCCGGATTGCCAAATAGAACCTCTCGAGGGATAAGATCCAAATTGACAATCGATACATTGAATCTTTCAGCTGAGCCAAACATTGAAAGATATAAAAGCAATAAAATCAGTATTAAAAAACATCTCATGCAAATCTCCTCACGATATTGTATATTGATTTCATGAATTAGCCTGATTCAGATTTGATTGATATTGTTCGGATCTTCATTTACTCAAATTAAACCTTTTGTAGTAATCTTTTGTGTTTATTAATTCCGCTAGGCTTAGCAATTGATTGTATTGAGGATTACGATCAACTTAAATGCATAAAGTTTGTGGGATCAATTGTCCAAGTTTTTTTGTTCAACGATCTTAAATGAGCTTGATTTTGGCCATTCCTGCCATCTTTCCAACTTTATTCAGCTAATTTCGATAGCTC
>JALHSR010000336.1 GCA_022865315.1 Methanotrichaceae archaeon
AGAAAAATCTCTCTCGTAGTTCTATTAACAACTACTCTTTCGCAATAAGCAAGTACTATAAGATGCGCGGTGAATCCATTTCCTTTAAATTTATAAGGCCAAATAATAATATTCCCTACTACCTCGAAGAAGATGATGTTTCAAGAATACTTAGTTCATGTCGCAATTTGAAGCACCTAGCAATGCTCCATGTATTGTTCTACGGATGTTTGAGGGCTTCTGAGTTGTGCAACCTTGATGATAGTGACCTTGACCTTAAATCAAGAACAATCCGCATCAGAGAAGCAAAGGGTGGCAAAGATGGCATTGCTTTCATAACAGATCGATGTGCTAATGTTCTCAAGAATTATCTCGATGTTAGACCGCCAGTAGAGATCGATGGGCGATATCCACTTTTCTACACAGATTTTGGCAGAAGATGGGAACGTCGTGGTGTATACCGGATGTTCATGACGTGGAAAAAGCTTGCTGGCGTTAAGAGATATGGTGGATTGCATGTCTTCTCAAGGCATACACCTGCAACCATTATGGTATCAAGAGGCTGTGATATTAGAATCATACAGGAAATATTGCGGCATCGAGATATTCGCACCACAATGAGATATGCACATGTTTCGGACAAGACAAAGCGTGAGAAGTATGAGCAGTACTTGGTATTGTGAAGGGGGATATTAACATTTGAAGCTATTAACCCAATGATTTTGGGCTGTCATGGATTTAATATTTTTAAAATTATAACAAAAAAATTAAAACTAACATATATATTATTCCTAAAAATAAAAAACATAATGAGTAAAATATAAAATTATTTGTGCGTAAAGAATTTTGCTTAATAATGGCAACTCCATAAATTGCTAATATGTCTTCAAGACAAATGAAAATAGTTGGTAGCCAAAGGAGGCTTACCGACTGCGATTTTTTGGAAGCAGAAATAGGCAATGAAAGATATAGACCAATAACAGAAGGTTTCGATCCTTCGCTTCCGTGGTCGAATTCTGAATTTGTAGCGTGTGCTAAATCGGGGCGCATCGATCTCTCAGAGGGTGTTTAGGGTGCTCTCCGAGATCAAGGCAGCTTACATAGCTCTTGAAGTTGCCAGACAAGCACTTTTCGAAGTCGGGGCTGTCCGTTTAATTGTACTTATACTATTGTCTAGATAAAACGCGTCTAGAAATAGAATTACAATTGTATTACCTAACGGATTACTAATGATGCATTTAAGACCCAGTTTACTCATGGCCGAGGTTACGACAGTTTGTAATCTTAATTGTATTATGTGTCCTGCTCGTTATAGTGGCCTGGAACAAGCCCACATGAGCAATGAGGTATGGAGTAAGATAATCAAATTAACCCCTTATTTCCAATTAATTGCAGTAGCTGGTATCGGAGAACCTTTAACAGATCCTAATTTTCTGAGCCGTATAAAATCCTTAGATGATCTAGGGGTTAGAACCGCCTTTTCGACTAACGGATTGCTGCTCCAAAAGTTCATCCCGGATCTAGTAGCTCTTAAACATCTGGCCCAATTAAATGTATCAATCGAGACTCCTAATGCAGATATCTACCGATACATGAGACCTGGAGGAGCTCTTCTAACTGTATTTAGTGGTATCAGTGCTTTGATGAAAGCTACAACTCACCCGGAATCTGTAACAGCTTCTGCAGTCGTGATGAAAAGCAACCTCCAGAGTCTTCTCAGTTTGCCTGCCATGCTAGACGTTTTGGGAATTAAACTATTGATTCTGCGGGGTCTGTATAACCCCGGCAATCTCGATGAAGAGGTAATTACAGATCTGCTAGAACTTGAAAATACACTTAAGAAGATCGAAACTTCCTGCAATAAATATGGTATCACTCTTGATGCCGGGGCTCTTGCAGGAGTCCAGCAAAAAAAAGAAGAGCAGGGATTGAGTTCATTTATCCAGAGGTTTAAAGAATTATTGAACCCCAGCCCGCCGATAACAAAACAATGCATTTTTCCCTGGGAGGTCCCGGTCGTAAGTAAGGAAGGTAATGTATATGCCTGCTGCTCAAGGGTTCCTGACCTTATTGTAGGCAATATTCTGGAGCAAAGTTTTGAAGAGATCTGGTTTGGACCCAAAATAGAATCATTGAGACAAGACCTCCTCACCGGATACCTTTCCGGGACTTGCCAGTCATGTAATACGTTTCCGTCTGGTCCTCATCCATATACGCTCTATTCGTCAGAAGTAGTAGACTCACAAATCAATAAAACCAGAGCTAAGATTGTTATCAAAAATACGGGCAGGAAAACCTGGAAAAGAGGAGATGTACCTGGGATCTATCTATCCGGATCGGAGAGCTGGGTTAGATCCGATCATATTTGTTCGTTTAAAGAGGAGAAAGTATCCCCCAACAAAACCGCTACCTTTGAATTTAATCCTTCCGAATTTCCGAATTTAAACCGGATTCGTCTTGTAGCGGAGGATTTCTGCTGGATTCCTGGGACCGATATCCTCGATTTTATAAATAAGCGTTGCCTGGTTTGAACCTGAATGGTGGCGGGACGGGGCCAGGATCGCAAAGGTTTACAGATATCCACTGACCACAATCCCGGCATAGATACCACTGTTTTCCATGCTGGACCTCATCTCTAGCCTGGTAGCCTAGATCCTGCATTGTTTCCTGGTAACACTCACAGATCATACCGTCTCACAGGTCCTATACTTCCTTCAATGTGAGCATATTTGAGTCGGCCCGAATAGGATTAGAACTTATACCTCAATTAACAATCGTTAGGTCATGTAAGATAATACCGCTGTATAGTGGTAATGCGTAAAATCGATTTTAAGACATGTTTTTTTGTGGATTATACTTAGTTTCCAGGCCACGAGAGACGATGAGGAGGGCTAAGGAATGAAAGACCGCCTTGCCAACTTTCTATATTAGACTGATTACGTGCGGGGGTTCGGATTTCAGCACGACCCTTAGCTTACATTGGGCTACTATTCATTAAGCTAAGAAAAATAGCTGAAGAACGTAAACCTTCAAGGTAGATGAGAATGAAGTATAACGACACGTGTTTAAATCCAAACCGACTCTAACTAGGAACGATTTGCCATGATAATACTCAAAGGGCGGGGTGTCTACCTTGATGAAAAATCTGGAGGTGACGGCTTAACTGGAGGAATAACACGTCTTTTCTCAAAGAATGCTAGGAATTACAATAAAGGTAGATGTACCCCCAATAACATCCAGAAATCTGCTTTTCCCCGTGCCTGTATCACCTAAGGCCCTCAGATAAGGAAGAGAATTTACTCTATCGAAAACCCATGTAAAAACGACATAATAAGAAGCAATTTTCTCATATAAAGGACTTACATCTAACCATTTGTGTAGATGCAATTCTATCTCTTTGGCCAAAGAAGACAGAGTCCCATAACTTTCAGGATGTTCTGGCAGAATTACTGCAAGTCCTACTAGATCGGTTCGAGGAGGAGGAAGAATCAACCTTCCATTTAATAGAAGCCAGTAAGCTCTTTTTATACTCCCAGCATGAATTCCAACAAACTCGAACTCGGACGCTGCTGTAGAAGCTTGGACTACGTCCATAAGAAGCTCTGGAGCCTCTATAGTAGGTTCGTACGAGATTAGATCTCGAACTCCTTCTCCATAAACGCCAACCAACTCAGCAACTTTTTGTGCTGCAGATAATCCTCTAGGCTCACCTAAAGCAAAACCAGAATCTAGAAAAGCTGGTTTTGATTCAACCGCTCCAGTAGCAGCAGAACTCTTATTCTTCTTGTCTTTATTTTTGGCTAAAGCCTTAAAAAGCTCTTTACTGCTTTTAGCTCGAGCTATTAATTTGTTTAGCTTTTCAACTCCTGAATTTCCATAATAATTTAAGAAATCATCCAACCCTACCTTCTCAAAATCTCTTATATCAGGTGGAGTTAACAACTTAACAGAAGTAGCTCCACGTTCTAAAAGCTGGGCACCAAATCGAAGGAAAGATGAATAACCAGGATGTTCCTGCCCAAAATCTGAATCATAAATAAGAACAAAAGATTTTCCATTCCAAGAGCAGTCTAATTCGGGCACGAGACTTGCTGAGGTTTACGGCAAAGACCTGGCAAAAAAAAAACACATTTTAAGTTGCTAGAGCCGGCACCCGTAGTTGAACATTGAACGTGTCGACATTACATTTGTAGGGTTCAAACATGTATAAATATTATCGATATTAGAGTATAATGCATGACTTTATTAAAAAAAGTAATGCTTATTCTATGTTTTCTAACAATGCTTTTCATCGCCCAATGCGCCCAAGCTGGTTGGGAAAAATTGTGGGACGGGCCTGTGGGGACAGTTGTTTGTAGTTCTGATTTAGGGCTTTTTGCAACACGGCAGGATACAGGGGATATATATCGCTATAGTCCGAGCAATCAACATTGGGAAAAGATTGGCGGCCCCGCCAAGAAGTTCATTGCAACAAAGGATGGGCTTTATGGACTCTCTCCTGATGGCCAAGGGATTTGGAAGTTTACTGGCAATCCAGAAGAATGGATACAAATCGGCGGGCCAGCATCTGCAATTTATGGAGGCGGGCATGTGCTTCTGGCTATGAATCCCGATACAGGAGATCTATATTTATATATAAATCCGATGGAATGGATTAAAATTGGAGGCCCAGGCAAAAAATTTGTAGTGACAGATAGCCAATCTCGCTCGGTTGTGGCCGAGAAGATTGTCGGACTCTCTCCAGATAGCAATAGCATTTGGGCTTATGGTGGCGGATATGATTACACAACCACCTGGAAAAAGATCGGAGGTCCAGCAAAAGAAATCTATTCTTCAACAAGTGGTCATGGGCTTTATGCCACAAACCCTGAGACGGGAGATTTATACAATTATGAGTTCCCGGAAAATAAATGGACTAGAATAGGCGGACCAGGAAAGATGTTCGCCGCAAATGATAGTGGAAACCTTTTTGGGCTTTCGAATGATGGAAGCATAGTCTGGGAATACATGGGAGTTCCGGATGACTGGGTACAAATCGGTGGCCCTGCAAAAGAGATTTACGCAGGCTGCAGTGACTTGTACCTCGTTAGTCGTGGACAGCGGAATCTGTTTCGTTACCAAGGCCGGGCAGCAGCTGAAGTCAACATAAGCTCTATCCAATATCCGGCCGCGCCGGAAACACTAAGGGTGGCCGAGACGGTACCGATTGTTGTGACCATCGAATACGACAATCTTGCGAAATCGAAATTACTGCTGCGTTTCGTTTACGGTGATCCACCTACTTATCAGAGTAGCATTGTGGTACTAACTCCATCCGGCACAACTCTATCCGGCAGCGACACTTATCAGTTCCGGCCCCTCACCTACGTGGTGGATTCAGGTCCGAACGAGTCCCTGTCCTCCTCAGTATGGCCCGAGGGCATAAATGAATGGCACCTCAAGGCGGAAATATGGACGTTCCATTATGACTCAGTCGGTCATAATATATTAGACGAGCTTCTGACCAGCAGAGCCTTTACATTGCTGGTTGAGAAACCATAGAAGGAGCCAGAATAGAGATAACCATATTGAAATATGTTGATAATCCGACACAATTGCAGTTAATGAGCTTACTCTGGTCATACATGCTTACTACTCAAACATGGATAACCAAAACGGATGCTGTCCTTCGTGACCAATTGGATATTGGAATCCGAGTCAGAAACATAGCGTCGCCTTTTCACTTTCATTTTTGAAATCTTGAGAAAATTGATGATAAATCACTTTGGCTCATAAGCAAAAGCCGTAATTGCCATCTAGAAAAATTTTATAATCTCTTAATGTGTATTATGTAATAGCATCCAAATGTGATGATGAATTTTGATTGAATGAGATAGGAGGTTAGAATATGCGATATTTTGCCTTGATTGGGTTTGCCCTTTTTCTTGTTATCCTAATGATCGGGGTGCAGGCACAAGAACAGCAGAACCCCTTGAGTGACAAGGAAGAGCAGTTGGCTAATCTGATCAACCAGTATCGTGTGGATAATGGCCTTTCGGCTGTTCCGATCACGAACTCGTTGACTAAAGTCGCTAGAACCCACATTGCTGACCTGAATACATATCATCCCGATGCTGGCGACGAATGCGACATGCATAGCTGGTCTAATCATGGTGATTGGACGGCGGTATGTTATACAGGTGCTGCAACAATGTCGCTGATGCATAGCAAACCCCGTGAGATAACCGATGGGATTTACGAAGGCAATGGCTACGAAATTGCAGCTTACGGCTCTCCAGAGATAACACCGGAACTTGCTATTGACACATGGAGAAGCAGCACCGAGGGCCATAACGATGTTATCCTCAATCTCAATAATTGGGCGGATCGCTCTTGGAAGGTTATGGGTGTCGGCATCGGTGATAATTATGCTGTCGTTTGGTTCGGCGAGGACGTAGATCCTGCCGGCTCAGTGCCTATCACTAGTGAGGGACCGGAGACCGGCATCACCAGCGAAGACTATCCGGATATTCAAAGGGATTGCACATTTTCGTACTGTACCGATATCAATGTATTACATAGATGCGATAACGGCATTGAAAAAATAGTAGAACAGGGTTGCTTCCTTGGCCTATTTGGGCCGCCGAACGAACAATTCAGAGTGGGGAGTGGGCCTAATGCATTTGCCGATAATTATTATGCAGAGTTCAAGGTGGACGTTCTTGGCAAGGCGCAAGCAGCCCGAGATGCGCCTAAGCTGATAATTTTAATAGATAAGACATTAGACCGCAGCGTTGATTTGGCAGATGATAGCCAGTTCAAGATAAATGACAAGCCAGCAAGAAAGCTCAAAGATTTCGATGACAAATCCACAGACGAAGGAAGAGACAAATTTCTATACAAATTGGCAGTATCGGATTTGCACACAGGCACGAATACTCTGCTAATCAATCCAAAGGGAGATGACTTCGCTATCTACAAGATGTGGATAGAAAATGCCAAAGGCGAACGGATTTGGCAAGTGAAGAATGATGAGTGTACATATCAGAGTGAATGCAAATTTGATGACAGGTATAATCCGTATCAACTTGCATGTGATTTTACGGAAACTCCACATAAATGCAAAGAAAAGAAAGGATCTGGCGAACCATGTAAAAAGAACTTCGAATGTGTGTCGGGAACGTGTTCTGCGAACAATGTATGCACGTAGGCACACATCACTTTTTTTTATGTTGGGTTCAGCGATTTTCTCTAGAAATGATTATCATTCAGTAAATATCATTATTAATGAGGTGATGAGTTCAATGATCAATAAGAGGTTTGTAGCCATTGTTTTGGCTCTGGGATTAATTCTGTCGATAAGTAGTACCGTGAGCCAGCCACGTGCGACGTTGCTTGAGAAGTTGCAGCAGCCAAATAGTGGTACAGGATCGACTACTGATACAGGACCAACTTATGAGATAGGATCAACAACGGGAACATGTACCTTAACATTTACAATTGAAGAATATCAAGTGGCTCAAAACACTCTCACGTCGTCAACGGTAGCAGCGATTTTGTGTTTTTCGGGCGGACTCAATGTCGTAACCATAATATTCCTAAAAGATGACGCTCCAACTCAACAAAATCTTGTTTCGACGATAAAAACAATGAGTTCCCAACTCTACTATCCTTACAGTAGATACAATGATGTATTGGCTATATTAGAAAAAGGAAATGCAGAGTTTTGTGGGGATCCTGCCCATCCTGAAGCGGCAAGCATTAGATCAGAGGCCGTTCATTCTAAAGAGTCAAGTATTAGATCAAATGTCGTCTTATAGGCTACATAGTCAGAGTTCAATTCTGGCAAGGCGACGGTCCACAAATAGGCAAAAATGGCGCAGCGAAAGCAGCATCCTAGGAGTCCCTGTTGTCTTATCATCTATTAATCCTAAATCTATGGGAGAGTTTATTCCCGAAATTACTAGGTTATTCCCGGATCAAGAGGCATTTGCACGAGAGATTCCAAGTTTTGATGCTTTTGAAGATAAAAGAACATGGAATGCTGTCAAGAAATTAGGGAGAAAGAAGCTAGTCGTCTCAGGATTGTGGACCAGCATGTGCTTTGCATATACAGCTCTGCATGCCCTAAATGAAGGATATGAAGTTTATGGATTGATTGACGCAGCTGGTGATTCTACTGTGGATGCACATAAGTATGCTGTTAAGAGAATGTTGCAGGCCGGAGTCCTTCCGATTACTCTTGAGTCATTGGTATCAGAATGGATGCACGACTAGAACAATCCAAAAGCGGGCGAGCTTGTCCAAGAAGTTTATTCAAAGTAGGGCGCGATGATCGGGCTTCAATAGAAGGATCTTAGTCGCATTGATTCTAAAATAATCCGTTTTTGTTCTGATTCCAGGCTGACTTGGAGCAAATGTTGGGTTGGAGAACGTCTTCAAATGCCAACGAGCTAAGGTATCAAGGGCTAGGTTTACTTCGTAAAACCTTCATGAGCCGCAGGGCAGTGCTCATGCCCGAAGCATGTAAAACGTGATTTGTTTTGGATGCTCAATTGACCCTGATATGGGCAGTGGAGGTTGTGCACCAATTGAGACGATTGATCTCGTTAGTAAAACTAGTTCTCATCACTCGAATGCCAGAATTTGCACCTTGGAGGATGATCATCTGCCCATATTGGGATGGTAAAATGGTTATCTTACCAGTAAATAGGTGCGGAAATCCCTTTCCACCGCATTTTTCTAGATGTCCACTGCCGATAATGTTAACCTAAATCTCAACCTAAGTTATATCCTAGCTAATGAACTAGTTCTAATAAATGTTCTGAGTGATGAAGAAAGGATGTTGCGATTGGAAAAACTCTTGACAGAGATCCATTGGAAAATAGATACTCTCGAGAAAAGGATTGAAAATAAAGAAAAAAAAAATTACTTTTATTAATAACTATATTAATTCTTGAAATGTGTAATCTCTTGGATTACATTCATTTGCGGATATACTTATCTGGGGCTTCATCGAATGCTTTCTTGCATCCAGGAGCACAAAAAAAATACTTTTTCCCCTTTAACTCACTACTCCATTTGGCTGTCGTCTCATCAACCGTCATCCCACATACAGGATCAATGGCCACTGCTTCAACCTCCATTTCTTATCATGTGTTTGGCAGGAGGTAAATATTTTTTGAGCCGTAAGGATAGTGAAATCACGGTGACTGAACTCAGGGCCATAGCCAACGCTGCCAATTCAGGTCGGAAGATTATTCCTAAGGAAGGATATAGAATACCTGCTGCTATAGGCACTAGAGCGATGTTATAGGCGAATGCCCAAAATATGTTTTGTTTAATCCTACTAAGAACCTTACGACTTAGTTGGATTCCAGCCACAACATCTAATAGGTCATCTCTTATCAATACAATATCTCCTGTCTCTACGGCCACATCGGTCCCGCTACCAATTGCGATTCCTACGTCAGCTTGGGCCAAAGCTGGTGCATCATTAATGCCATCGCCTACGAAGGCCACAACCACCCCTCCTTTTTGGATTTCCTTGATCTCGTTAGCTTTTTCCTCAGGCAAAACTTCGGAGTGAACATCATCAATGCCGAGTTGAGCCGCAATGGCTGCTGCACTTCGGGCATTATCCCCCGTGATCATGGTAACATTCATGTTCATTCTTTTGATCTCGGAAACGGCAGCTATAGCGGTATCCTTTAACCTATCTGAAACAGCAAAGATCCCAGCTAGCTTTGTCTCTACGGCCATCAGAACTACTGTCTTTCCCTGCTCTTCAAAGGAGGTGGCATTGGTGAGTGCATCTTCTGGCAGATCTAAAGCCATATGCCGGAATAGCATCCTATTTCCAACGATTACAACTTTTCCATCTACCGTAGCCACAACTCCTTTGCCTGGATAGGCCTCGAACTCTCCGCCATCCGCTAGAGAAATCCCCTCAGCCTCTGCCTTTTTCAAAACCGCCTCAGCCAGAGGATGTTCGGAATGTTTTTCAGCGCCCGCAGCAAGCCTCAAAAGTTCCTTTTTATCGATTCCGAAAGCCACCATGTCAGTGACTTCTGGCTTTCCTACAGTGAGCGTTCCAGTCTTGTCGAAGGCTGTGGCCATTAGCTTTCCGGAAGCTTCTAGCGCCTCTCCGCTCTTTATGAGAATACCTAGTTCAGCACCGCGACCTATTCCAACCGTGACAGCCGTTGGCGAAGCTAAACCTAGGGCACAAGGGCAAGCTACAACTAATACGGATATAAGAATGGTTAATGCAAAAAGAAGCGTCTCTTTGGCAATAAAATACCAATAAGCAAAGGATCCAAAGGCTATTATCAATATAATGGGAATGAAGTAGCTTACAGCCTTATCCGCAATTCTTTGAATTGGCGGTCTGGAACCTTGAGCCACCTCCACAAGAGATATTATTTGCGCCAAGGCCGAATCCTTACCAACTTTGGTCGCCTTAATCTGAAGCATACCATTCTTGTTGATTGTGCCTCCTATGACATTCAAACCCTTTTCCTTAAGAACTGGCACAGGTTCACCTGTGATAATGGATTCGTCAACATAACTTTTGCCGTCAAGAACTAGGCCATCAACTGGAATCTTCTCCCCAGGCTTGACCACCAGGCGATCGTCTACTTGCACTTCCTCAATAGGAACCTCTGACTCTCCCCTTTCCCGAAGAAGAGTAGCCATCTTGGGCTGGAGGCCAGCCAATTTCTTGATTGCCTCAGAAGTTCTTCCCTTAGCCCTGGTCTCGAGATATCTTCCTAGGGTCAGGAAGGTGGCCAGCATTATTGCAGTATCATAAAAAATGTAGTCCGAGGTCAAAACGATATTGAACGTGGCAAAGACGCTGGATATATAAGCCACTCCAATACCCAAAGAGTACATAACATTCATATCCAAATTTCTGTTTCTCAATGCTCGCATTCCAGCTGTAAATATGGGAAAACTGAGATAAACGAAAACTGGGGCGGAGATAATCAGCATCAAATAGTTCATATTGATAGACATGAACGCATCCATGGAGACAAAACGATCCCATGGCAAGTACATCATGAGCATCAGAAGTATGCTTGCAGCAAATCCTATCACGATACGACGTCTTTTATCAAGGAGATCTCTATCTCTTAACTCCCTTTCAAGATCAACTACCTTCTCTTCCCCAGCCAGTCCCAGATATTGGTATCCAGCATCTTCAATAGCTTCAAGCATATCTTCTTGTGATACCAGACTTGGATTGTAAGTAACATAGGCGTTCTCTGAAGCCAAATTCACGCGGACTTCCACCACACCATCAAGCTTCTTGAGGGAGTCTTCAATTGTTAAGACACAATTGGAGCAAACCATGCCGCCAACTTTAATCACCGACTTCTCGTTAATCACATTATAGCCCGAGTCTCTTACAGCTTTCTCCAAATCGGCTAGTCTGACTTGAGAAGGATCATATTCTACCGAACCAGTCTCGGTAGCCAAATTTATGTCTGCTTTATCAACTCCCTTCAAATTTCTAAGAGACTTTTCAATGGTATTCGAACATGTAGCACAGACCATTCCCGATATCTTGAGCTCCGCTTTTCTCCCTTCGCTCATGGCAATTCTTTCCAAATTTTATTTCATTTAAAGAGGAAGCTTTTTTTTTATTATATTAAAAATAAAAAAACTATAGGAATCGCTCGAATCTGTCTTTGCTAGCTTTACAGATGGGGCAGAGTTCTGGTGGGGTATCACGACCGCAGAGATACCCGCAAACAAGACACCTCCAAACGGGCACAGATAATTTTATAGAACCGGATATATCAGCTCCTGTGAGATCTAATTTCGTGCGCTTTTCGAAAGGGATCCTTCGTTCAGGAACCGGACTCAGCTCCTTTTGGCCTCTGGCTATATCTCTTGAGACATATAATGCACAATAACATGCTCCATATTCTGCCAAATCAGGATCTCGGTAATAGCAAGGGCAAATTATATCCAGATCTTTTTCTCTTTCGTTAACCGCCAGACGGCACGGACATGAAAGGTAGCCATACCTTCGTTCATTGATTAACAGACCTTTTGCAAGTCCTCTCGTGAATTCTTTATTTTGATTGAGGTCATACCCGCCTTGTCTTGCTTCCTTTTCCAAACGTTCAATAAAATTAATTACCTCGGCATCATTTGGCATTTCCTGCTCATTCATACCTTTAACGCCTCCTTAATCTCCTTCTCTTTATAACCAACTATGCATTTGTCACCAATAATTAAGGTTGGGAAGGAGCAACTTGGATTGTAATGCTTGACCTGTTCGATAGCGACTTCTCTATCATTTCCTTTAAGGAGATCAACATATGCATAATCATACTTCGCGCCGAGATCCGATAGCAAGTCTTTCGTTTCCTTGCACCAAATGCAGGTGCTTAATGCGTAGAGAGTGATTTTCCCTTTATCTTTGCCGTCTACATGCTCAAAATTCAAGCAATCACCATTTTGAAATAAGTTTAAACGAATAAATAACTTCTCGAATGGAAAAAAGAAATCAGGAAATGATAATTTAATACATCGTAGTCCTAAAAAAAAAGGTCAGATTGCTGCCAAAAAGCAGCAATTTAAACCGAATCGGATTTTATTCAGGCTGGATCGTCCTACCCATTCGGCTTTCCACTTTTTCTTCCCTTAACATGCAAAGCTTATTTGCATTCTTAACGTAAAACCACCAATGAACAAAAACCAATGTCCCCCAGCCTATTAATGGATAGAACATAATCCATCGATATCTAGAGGGCACGAATAGCATATTCAGCATGACCCAAAGGCTATTGACAATTATATAGATCAATATATGAATGCCGAAAAGCGTTTCCTCGGCCTCTACATGTACATCTCTGAACATACTTTTATAATCGTCTAGACTTCCTGCCATATTTTATCAACTCCAAAAATCTTGGATGAATCTACTCCGACGATACTGGCTTCACCACTCTGGCTGAGGCTCTCTTTTCCCTGAGTTTGCACAAGTTGCCGGCATTTCTAACATAGAACCACCAATGAACAAAGACCAAAGCGCTCCAACCGATTATAGGGTAAAACATGAGCCATCTATACCTGAAAGGTACAAAGACCATATTTAGCATTACCCAGATGGCATTTGCTATAACATAGATTAGCGAGGATTACGATCAACTTAAATGCATAAAGTTTGTGGGATCAATTGTCCAAGTTTTTTTGTTCAACGATCTTAAATGAGCTTGATTTTGGCCATTCCTGCCATCTTTCCAACTTTATTCAGCTAATTTCGATAGCTCACGC
>JALHSR010000337.1 GCA_022865315.1 Methanotrichaceae archaeon
GTGTATTTTTCCTGTAATTTCTTAACAATATTTCCTGTTCCATCAGGGCTTGAATCATCAACAACAACTATTATAAGGTCAGTCTCCAGAGATTCGATAGTGGAGATCAAGTTTTCAATATTTCCCGCTTCGCAATATGTGGGCAAAACTATAGCCACATCAGGATTTTCCTCATCATCCGCTTGATCAAGTTTCAACGTTTCAATCAACCCTCACTTAACGATGTCTCATGTTTTTTATGTCTATATATATGAAACTTTCGTGTGCACAATCTTGAAAACTAGTTTGAGGTCACAATACAGATTTGGTGCATCGCAAGATTTATGTAGGTTAAGGGTGTCTTGCCACTTTTTAACATGTGCACAAATCGTTGCGTAGTCTAAAGTCATCATAAATGTGATGTGCTTAGAGGTTTTATTCATTTAATTATGTTCTGGAGCAAGGCTTTTAAAATGGTCACGCAATAAATGAAAGCTCAAAGCAGAGATAATGTTGGAGAATGTGTTATGGATCCTGATGTGTTCAAAGTGTTGATAACTGGGACTACAGGCTTTATTGGAAGCCGCCTGGCTCAAAAATTGATGGAGCAAGGGCATGATGTTTATGGACTTGAGAGATATGTGACAGGACGGTATGTTTTAGGAAATCGAAGGGAAATGAAAACGGTATTTGGAGATTTGAAGGAATATTATGTTGTGAGAGACATTGTTCGGCAGGTTCAACCTGATGTCATAATCCATTTGGCAGCGGTGAGTGCAGTCGCATATAGTTATCAGCACCCTCATGAAGTGATGGAAAACAACGTTCTTAGCACAATTAATTTGGCAGAAGCCAGTCTTCACGAAACTCCAAATCTTCGTCAATTCTTGTTTGCTTCAACTTCAGAAACCTATGGAAATGGACCTTGCCCAAAAAAGGAGGACACCCCCCAAAATCCAAATAGTCCTTATGCGGTAAGCAAGCTGGCTTCAGAAAAGTATTTGCTTTATATGCGGGAAGCTTACGGATTTCCAGTGACAGTGCTTAGAAACTTTAATACATATGGTCGCAAAAACAATACACACTTTGTTGTGGAGCGAACAGTTGTTCAAATGTTGAAAAATCAGAATGTATGCTTGGGAGATCCAACACCTCTGCGTGACTTTTTGTATGTTGATGATCATGTTAATTCGTATCTAACATGTTTGAAAAATTCAAACGCTATAGGTGAAATATTTAATTTTTGTACTGGAAAAGTAATTTCGATAAAGGAGCTTGTGGGAAAGATTTCTCAGCTTACAGGCTATAACAAAGAGATATGCTGGGATACCATACCTCGAAGACCTTTAGATATAAAAGAGTTAGTGGGGGACTATTCAAAAGCCAATCGCGTCCTTGGTTGGGAACCAAAATATAGCTTGGAGGAAGGGTTGAAACTCACAATTGATTTCTGGCGTCAAAGACTTGATTGCAGAACGCAATGACCACAACATTACGCTTCATTTGGCAATATCGAAGGAAAAGGATTTGCCAGGTCTACCGTGAATCTAGGCCAAAGAAAGCATCTAAGTTGACGTTGAAGATCGTTGTGACCGATTTTGTATTGCATCAAAGCGTAACTGGGTTGGCACAATTTATAAGAATCATGGAACAGATTAGCAGAAAAGGGAAGCTTATCTGATGAAGACTCTGATCGCCACTTTAGCCTATTATCCGTATGTGGGGGGACATGCTGTCTTAACAAGAGCGATGGCTGAGGGACTTGCTAAGAGAGGACATGACATTTTCGTTTTAACTTCAAATTTAATTCAATTTTCTCCCTTGGTGAAAACCAGTGCAGGTTTTGCGCTTGTGAATAGAATACCGGTTCTCAGGTTTGACTCAATCTGGCCTGACTTGTCTAATTCTCGTGGTTCCGGGGGTGCATTCACTGCATTGATTGATAATCTTAGTAGACTAGATGAAGAAAACTCTAGCTTACAGAACATGTTTATTCTAATGCGAAGTTTATCCTTCCCTTTTAGTCCTCAAACACTCCTTTGGGGATTGACGAGCAGATTCCAAGCTAGTATCATTCATGCCATTGACCTCGTGTGGTCAACATCGTTCACAAGTTTCTTGATCGCGAAAAAGAAGAGAATACCATTTGTTATTACTCCTCTTCTTCACACGCATTCGCAACGGCATAGAGGAGAATCGCTGTCCAAGGTTATGAGAGAGGCAAGTGCTGTCATAGCTGTGACAGAATCGGAACAGGAGTTTATCTTAAAAAAAGGTGTGGAAAAGAGGAAAGTTCACCATATTAGTTTAGGAATTGATACGGATGCTCTCAACGGAGGAGATGCCATGATGTTTCGGCAAAAATACAAGATTCCTTTTGAGGATCCGATTATCCTTTTCATCGGAAGAAAGGAAGTCGATAAGGGAGTCATTCAGTTAATAAAAGCTATGAATTATGTTTGGAAGTCCATGCCGAAGGCTAGACTTGTGATTGTCGGTCCCAATGGAATACTTCCAACGGATGTGAGAACATATCGTAACATAATGTTGTCCATTCCGCCAGAAAAAAAGGAGAAGGTCCTTGATTTAGGAGTTGTGCATGAACTAGATAAACTGGGTGCTCTCGCTGCTTCTGACATACTTGCCATGCCTTCTGTAAGAGAGTCTTTTGGTCTTGTATACTTGGAAGCGTGGTATTATCATAAGCCTGTTATTGGTGCAGCATGCAAGCCAGTCTCTGACATTATAGATCATCAAACAAATGGATTGCTCGTGAGGTTCGGAGATGAGAAGCATTTGGCTGAGAGTCTTCTTACATTATTGAAAAATGAAAAGATAAGAAAAGAATATGGTGACAATGGTTACAGAAAGCTGATGATGAAATATACCGCTAATACAATGATTGATGAATTGGAGAAAGTTTACCAATCAACTGTTATGGATTAACACTCACCTTGACAGACGGAAAAGTGATAAGGTCGGATTAGATGCCTCGACTGGCTGTACTCCATTATGCTTTGGGCAGGTTTGGGGGAGCCGCAAAAATAGCTATCCTCCAAGCAGCATATCTTAGCCGAAAGGGCTTCAATGTTGAAATGTTCTATGGCGGACCAATTTTAGATGATTGGAAAAGAAAAGCTATGGAAAGAGTGCCTGTCAATTCTTTACCTCTTGGTCTTCCAAAATCGCTGCAGGATGCTAAGAACATAATAGTAACTTTGAAAGAGCTTAGAGCGTTTGATGCAATCCTAGTTTCCTATGGAGTCTGTCCTTTCTTTGCTTTTTACTTGACCATGTTTTTTGGGCGCAAAGTTGTTTGGTATTGTGGTGAGCCCCTTCGAGCTTTATGGGAGGAGTATGTGTCTATGGAAAGCCTTAAGGGCCTAAGCCGTACCGTCGAACCGACAAGTAGGATGCTATACGGTAAGACTTATTCATCGCTTTTTCTTTCAAAAAGACTTTATAACGCCTCGATTCATATTATTCGAACTCTTGACAGGAGAACAGCTAAGTCCTACCGAAAAATCATCGCGAACAGTAGGTTTACAGGAAAGATGATAGATCAGCTTTACAATCGAAATGACGGAGTGGCTGTCGTTTATCCAGGCATTGACCTTGCACAATATCCAAATGTCGAGGTAGGTAAGTGTCAAGCAGACTTCATACTCGCCGTTGGCGCGATGATTCCCATGAAAAACCACATCACCCTACTAAAGGCGTTCAAGAAACTACAGCGACAACACAAAGCACAGACAAAACTTGTAATAGTAGGGGACGGCCCTTTAAAGTCTGAAATATTATCTGCAATTCAAGAGTTGAATCTTAACGTGGAATTGAAAGCAAATCTTACGGAAGAGGAACTCTTTGCTTATTACATGAAGTGCAGGTTTGTAGTCCATGTTGCCTTGTACGAACCCTTTGGGCTTGTTCCTTTGGAAGCAGCTGTTTTCGGAAAACCTGCAATCGTCTCATCAGTCGGTGGTCCAAAAGAAATCGTCGTTAATAGTCAGACTGGACTTCTGGTCAATCCTTTCGACCCTGAAGAAATAAGCAATGCAATGTCATATCTTATTGGGAACAAAAAGCGAGCATGTGAGATGGGACTCAAGGCTCAGAAACGAGTTATAGAAGAGTTTAACATGGAAAAGTCTTCAGAGAGAATTGCGGAAATATTGCGTTCCATAATCTAGTAGGCAGATGTATGAAACGGGAAATCCACAATTAGTCTTTTGGCGCGTTACCGCTTCGCTTAGTCCATCGAAGTTTTGTTCTCAATCTCCTATATGCACTTGGATACATAACTAAATATGCTGAAGCCACGGCTAACGTCACTGCCGAGATTTTCAATCCGATGTCCGCAAAAGTTTGTCCCGTAAAGTAGAGGGTAACATCGTATTCTCCAGTCTTATTGATGAAGAAGCCGTTGACGACCGAATAGGCAGTGACTGGCGATATTTCTTGATCATCCACAAAAGCTTTCCAAAGCGGATGGTGCGCTTCAGAGAATATTAAAAAGAAGGGTTTATCGGTTTCCACGTGGACGGCATATCTGCTTTCATCTATCTTGGACCAATTCATTGAGGGACTTGAATGGTTTATGGCAAAAATACCGTTTAGGTACGTTGTGTCTTCTGGTCCAGTAATTGAGTAGAATGCCAGTTGATCGAATTTAACGTGTCCTGCGTTTTCCACGGATATCGTGAGGTTGGACCTTGTTAAGTAAGAAGAGCCTAGTTCAACCCATCCGTATTCTTCTGAGGCATTATCACATGTGACTGTAGCTGTGAAGTTGTCGAGTCTGAATGTCAAGTTTCCAAGTCCCGGTCCATAAGCAATTCGTGCGGCTATCCTGTACCAACCTTCTCTGGGGATCACCATGCTTGCGCAGAGTGTTGATGAAGAGAAAGACTCTAACATGTCTCCCTGATAAGGTGTCCCAACCAAGCGCCACTCGGGCGGCAGGTGATATGCTAAGGCGTGCGCTGAACTAAGCAGATACACGATTCTTCCTGAATATTCCTGAAGTCTATCGGTCACTTCCTTGATCTGTTGGTCTAATGTGGATGTTTTTACGATCGCGACAGCATCCACGTCATTCCAGCCTGTTCCATCGTTCGTTAAGGCAATTGTGTGGCTTCCTCTTTCCAAATACAAGGAACCTAGATTCGTCCATTTCAAGAAAGCCCAGGAATCGGCCTGAGGTCGAATTGTCTTAATAGGAAGCCCGTCGACATGTATTGCCAAGTTTCCTCTATTCTGGGTATATCCCACGCGTGCTAAAACCGTGTATTCTCCGTACTCATCTGCTTCAAAGGGAATGTTTATCCTATTTTTTCCAATAGTTGTGAGTGTGTTTCCACCCAGGACAAGTGATCCCACTTCTCTCCAAGAACTGGCTGGGGCCCAATATTCGGTGTACTTTCGGCTCGCAGCTCCATATTGAGACGCAGTTATGACGTTCATTTTGCTGGAAGAAAGCATTACTAGATCTAGTAGTTCGCTATCGGCAAACAATAGGGCTTTTGAATTGTTGAAAACCACATTTTCGAATATGTCTTCGGCATCTAGCTGGTCGGCGAATATTGGAACAGTTTGATTAGGATTGAAAGAGTCGATTTTGAGAAGGGAAAACAGACTTCTTAAACCACCTGTGACAATAATGTGTTGGGTTGCCCCGAAAATTCTTGACTCGTGGAAAGCATTTTCGACTATAATAGATTGAGATTGATTGTAAACCACTACCGCCCCTTGTTGATTCAAGAAAAACGTTTTGGCGGTTTCGCTACAGTATGGAGGCATTACTACATATTTGTAGTTGAGGGCGCCCAGTAGTACAAGTAATTGGTCTGTCATTGTTCCTCGAACTTGTTTGAAGCGTAGGTGATCAACGAGCATACGTGACTTCAGCTCCCAACCTCCGTCTTGAAGCACTGGCTTGTCATGGATAAAGGAGCTTTCATAGCCAATGTCGTGGCCCCACCCTACAGGGGTCAGCATTCCTGGGGATCCGATGTCAGTAACGTTGTCGGTGAGTTCCCATTCACTGGGGCTTCTTCCCACTGAGATGATTTTGAAATCTCCAGGTTGTTCTGCAATCCATTCGTAGGGTGAAAGAGCATTTGCAGGTGGCTGATTCGTTTGAAGACCGTGCTGCAGAAAGAACCAGCATGAGAGGAAGCCACTTAGCAATACTAGAATAAGCAGAATCACACAGAAATGGTGTAGAAAGTTGTGGAACGGTTTCACAATTCTATCAAGCAGATCTGAGCAAAGGCCAACATCACGTGTCTTCCGGTCATTTGACTTCGGGATCAGAAGTGTTTCGGAAGGTTTTTCTCTGGTTTGTTGGGTTTTTCTTTTTGATAGATAACGTATGATCATGCTCACGAGTATTGCGATGAAGAAAGCGTGGGAGAACGCTGTAATCATCGAAAATCTGTTTGCTGCTCTGAAAACACTAAAGTGAGGAATGTTAAACCAAGCCCAAACAAAAATGTAATCAAATGGAGGGTTGGGTCCTTTGGCGAGGAAAGTTGAAATAAGCGCGGAGAACAGGAAGAAAAGCGTGTATCTGTCTCTTCTGAAAACTATGGTAAAATATGCAAGTAGATAAATGCCAAGCAGTATTAGTTGAACAGGTAGTAGTTGGAGGTCGATCTCGCTCCGAATATCAACGATGTGGATGTATCCCCAAACTTCAACTCCTTTCAAAGTGAAAGAGTCAATCATGCTTTTGTAGCTGTGCATAAAAGCTTCTTCAATACGATAGCCGAATTCTGGAGAATAGAACCTGGCCTGCACATTTAATGCGAAAGGCAGGACATAGAAAGCTGAGAGAAGGAGAGCCAAAATGCCGGAGCAAAAGACCACCTTAAGAGATCTCTTTAATCTTTTTTTGAGATCAATCGTGCTTGTTGGTATCAAAACATAAAAGGCTAAGAACAATGCTAGGAAACTCGTGTAGATAACAAAGGATCCTGGGTAAAAACCAGTTAAGCATATCGAAAACATTAGTGCAAAAAGTGTTGAATCTTTAAGTCGTCCACTTTTGAGAGCTCGATCGAATAGCAGAAACAGCAGAGGAGCGAGAGCGTAGCCGAAGAGTATGTCAACGTGCATTTCAGTGTACTGTGTGAATATCCATTGGTTTAGAATGTAAACAAGCGAAGAAGAGAAGGCTGCTAGGCTACTGCGAGTGTAGTTATATGCAAAAATGTACATTGAGAATCCAGCTACAAGAAATAGGGCAAAAGTGAAA
>JALHSR010000338.1 GCA_022865315.1 Methanotrichaceae archaeon
TATGCCTATGATGGGTATACCTGGTGCGAATAGTATGAATGGTATGATTCAGAAAAGAGATTTGAGTTTATCTACACTAATGGATCCAGTGGTAGCATCTACTGTTGCAGCATCCGCGGCGACAGTAGGAGGACTCATTTATTTTACATTGGAACGTTACAGAGTATCACAAGCAGATCAATATTTGATTAGAACTGGTTTGGGAATTCATGATATTTCAGTATCCAAACAAGGATACCAATGGCCTTTTCAATCGTATAGGTTCATTAATTTGCATCCTACCAATTACACCTTTGATCTATCTGCAATGTCCTCAGAAAAACTCGAATTTATTTTGCCGGGTTCTTATACAATTGGTCCAAAAGATGATCCAGAGGCCATTATGAAATATGCAAAATTATTATTGTCAAGTAGTAGTACATCTCATACTACCCATGTGGATGAACTCGTCAAAGGTATTTTGGAAGGAGAAACTCGTCTTCAATCCGCAAGTATGACTATTGAGCAAATTTTTAATGATCGTAAAGCATTTAAAGATATTTTGATTAAAAATGTGCAAGAGGAGCTCGATCAATTCGGTCTTATCATCTATAACGCTAACATAAAAGAGATGCAAGACAGCAAGGGCTCAGAATACTTCTCTTTTATCCGTCAGAAGAAGCGCAGTGAAGCGGAAAACCGAGCTAAAATTGATATTGCTGAGGCTAAAAAGACTGGAGATATTGGTCAAAAAGAAAGAGAGGCAACAACACGTCAACAATTGGCAGACTATGAAGCACAAACTATTCTTCGTGAGAATGAAAGAAAGCAAGATATTGAAAAATCAACAGCTGAGCTTGCTGTTGTACAATCAGAAATGTTTCAGAAAAAAGAACTCGCGAAAATTGAAGCCGTAAATGCTTCTAAGATCAGAGAAGCTGAACTCCAGAAAGAAGTAGAACAGAAACGCATTTTTCTCGAAACAGAGAAAATGAGAGCTACTGATATGTCTAAGACACAAGTCTCGGCAGAAATGCATATTAAACAAGCTGAAGGTGAAGCCACAGCATTGAAAGTGAAAGCTGAAGCCGAATTGTTTGCAAAAAGACAAGAAGCAGAGGGTATTCTAGCAATTTTTAATGCTCAATCGTCTGGTATCGAGAAATTGATTGATTCATTCGGTGGCAATAGAGAAGCACTCATTCAGTATCTTATGTTGGACAAGGGACTCTATGAGAAGTTGGCGCATGCAAATGCAGATGCGATTCAAGGCCTTCAGCCGAAAATAACGCTATGGCAAACTACATCCGATAGTTCAGGAGAATCAAATGTCGCAAAGCAATTTTCAGATATTTTCAAAATGTTACCTCCTCTACTTACTACAATTAATGACCAGACAGGTGTCAAGCCTGCTGATTGGTTAATTAATTTGCCGAAAGAAGGATTACCTAGTAAAAGTAAAGTTTAAAAATCAATCCATATTTAATTTATTTTTTTGAATAATCAAATCACAACCCTATAA
>JALHSR010000339.1 GCA_022865315.1 Methanotrichaceae archaeon
AATTTATCCTATTCCCGACCTCAACTAATTGGTCGCCCAATTCTTTAACTCGTTCATATTCCTGCCTGATGGCAAAATCGGTGAGATTTCTCATGAGACTATTGTATGATATTAATAGTATTTATATATTTCTATTAAATTGGGTTTTTTGGAGTTCGCTTATATGTTGTTGATATGTTGGTTTCTTTTCAAGTCTGGTTTCTGGCATAAAGGAACCTTTCTCCTTGTCTCCAGCTTCGTGAACCAACGATGCAGCCGGGTAATATATCTGAGTGATTGCCTATGACAAATACCACCTAGAACAGCGCAGGTTGAGGTTGCGGTTCAAGGCTGGGTGAGCAGCTCCCTGAGGACGAGAAAAGCGTTGAGGACCTGACAATTATGAATAGTAATAAATGCATATTCAATGATCTCGATTTGAGAGAAATGTAATGACGATTCTCGTGGGATGTAGTGGCTGGTCTTACGCTGATTGGGTAGGCAGATTTTATCCCATAGAGCTATCCAAGAAGAAGGGCGAATGGTTCTCATACTACGCAAAGTACTTCAAAACTGTTGAGATTAACAGCACCTTCTACCGGCTACCTGGCGAGTTCCAGGTCCAGTCCTGGATAAAGAAGGCCAAGGACTTGAAGGGCTTCGAGTAACTCCGTTAAGGTGCCTCAGCTTGTCACCCACAGGGCACTCGTGGAAGAGGATCCTGAGAGGGCCCTCTTCTGGACCACAAAGTTCGAGAAAACTTGCGTGAAGCCCTTGGCGGAGGCAGGTCTTTTGGGTGGAGTGCTGCTACAGCTTTCTCCTTACTTCAAGAATGAAGGTTCCGCTCTGGTCACACTAAAGGCCGTATTGGATGCCGTTTCTCACGAAGAATACAACTACGCAGTGGAGTTCAGGCACAGGAGCTGGCTGGACGAGAGCAGGAGAGAGATAGATCCTGCAACTCTGGAGATTCTGAGGGAGTGGAACGTAGCCAATGTCCTGATCGATGGCCCAGGACTTCATGTTGGTACGGAGCAGACTGCGGATCATGCCTATATACGTTTTCATGGCCGAAACTACGATATCTGGTACAGGGGTGAGAAAGAGAACGGCCATAGGCTGGATCGGTATGACTATCTCTATAAGAAGGAACAATTAGAGCCCTGGGTGCCGCGGATAAAGGATGCGGAATTAAAAGCTGCCAAAGTTAGGATTTATTTCAATAATCATGCTCGATCTAAGTCTGTGAGAAACGCCTTCCTCCTGATGGACATGCTTTTGATAGACCACAAGTCTAAAGAGATTCAGTTACAGGACCAGTTCACACTCGGAGAGTTTTAAATTTACTGAATTATCTAAGCATCTGGACACTGGTTTATGTATTACCGCGTCTCGGTAAAGAGAAAAAGAGAGCTGAGATCCATTGGAGTACGACGATTTTGTTTGCATTGATGGTAATACACTAATCCTTTATTGTTCCGTGGGATTATCTCTTATAGTCATTTTTGTTAATGATTAGATTAGACTATTCCATTGGCGATGAAGGATGCAATGATTAGATCATAATATCCTGCTTGGGCAATGACAGGGTTAATGAGGCTGTAGCGATCTTTTTCCAGGAATAGTCATTAACTGGAAGGTGGTGAAACCTATCTTGGTCTTCAGCTCCTTGAACCTACGATGCGCCTGGTTAAGTATGCCTGAGTAGTTGCCTGAGACGTATAGAACCTCGAATATTTGGAGGTCGATGCTGCGTGTGGCTGGCCAATTCAAATTCGAAAAGTAATTCCACAATAAACAGATTGAAACCTATTTTAAAGACAAGGGTAAATTCTATGTGATTGATTTCGATATGGTGTCACATGAGGTAGTATGTTGTGGAAAGTGGGGTTAACTATCTTGGCAGTTTTCTTGTTAGCTTTCTTGCTAGTGAGTGTGTCCAATTTGCCAACGTGGGTAGTCACTGTTGGATCCAACGGACCTATACAATTGACTATAAAAGGTGTGAGTCATTCGGCGAGTAATTTGTATGGGCCAATTGTGATGAATAATACTACGGAAGTGCAACTGCGGAGTGTAGGGCCATTAACTATCAGGATATCAGCGATGGAACCAAAGGAAACACTGGCGCATGTGGTTGTGCTTCGGGATAATGTAGAACTGTTAAATGAGGAACGATTGGTGGAGTGGAAAGCTATATCTGGTTCTGATTGGGTGATCTCCATAGGATATCATTGAGAATGAAGAGGTAATTCCGCAATAAACGGGGATTAAGACTTTTTAGGTAGGTTTGTTCACATAAATTTAGTTGAATTTTTGCCGCTAAAAACAAATTTCAAATTTCACCCTCAACTATTATTAATCTCAACGGGTTAGATATAATATTTATCTGTTAAAACGCGCGGAAATTCTTTCAGTAACTCTAAATTACGACAAATCATGTCGATTTATCCATACATCTAGATTTTATCGTACTTATAATTGGGAGCTTGATAAATTCGGCTCAGAATATGTCTCTCTCTTATATATATGTTAGTTTCTTACTTAACTCTAGTTTCTGGCATATAAGAATTGAAAGAGCAAAAGAAGATTATGATGAGCCTTCTTGAGCAAATATTCTATATCACGACTTTGCTCTGGCTTGATTTTTTTTTCGTAAGATCAGCACCTTTTCCTTATGAGTTGCTCGTATACACAGGCTTGAAAAGAGTTTATATATATTAAAAATATTTTATATAATATTTTGCCTGTCTAAAATTGATATAGGTTCCTGGAAATTATGGCTAAGAATGAACGTAATTTTCATATATTATCACATCCACAATTAGATGTGGAGAGATTGTATGATATACAACCTGCGAAAAGCGTTAGCTTTTCTATTTATCCTAGGTACGGGAATTTCGTTAATCGGTGTTGTATTAGCTCAAAGTGATCAGCAAGCTCAGATGTATGGATCACCATATGGCACTGGGCCTGGATATTATCCCTACTATCCATCTTACTCCAACTATCCATCTTACCCCAACTATCCATCTTACCCCAACTATCCATATTGGTCCGGATATTATCCCTACTATCCATATTACCCCGATTATCCCTACTATCCATATTACCCAGACTATCCCTACTACCCATATTACCCAGACTATCCCTACTATCCATATTACCCAGACTATCCCTACTACCCCGGCTACTGGCCTGTATAGACCCCCTATTATCCCAATGATTACAATTAGTCAGAATGCAGCCTTACGTTGAGGTCTCTAAAGAATTCCAGAATGCCGGAGATGATCCTCCTTCTTCTGCCATGCCTTGGCCGTCAGCTTGAGAGAGTCACTCGATCCTTCCTCGAAGTAGGGTATATCTTATTCAAAAATTTAGATGGACTATTTTTGGTCTGAAAGGAATTCAATATTGAACTCAAGCAGATACCTCATTATGGAAGGTTAGTTGTGTTTGAGTCTCTTTATGCGATACTACTTCGAGTCTATCGTTGATCGTTTCATTTCGCCGAGGGGAAAGTTTCGATGCAGAAAACAATACATTGAATATTATAGTCTCGAATCTCATCAGTAATACCCCCAAAATTCAAAAAATCGCATTACTTGTGGATATTGTTTTTCAACTAAGCTTTGCCAAACAAGATGGATATAGACTGATCTAGATAATTCATGAGAACCCATGATAGGCGAGTTGATGCAATATGTGTTCAACTTGTGGTTGCGGGATAGATGTCGGAAATCCTGATGGAATGTTCTCAAAGGACTATAAATGCCTTGAATGTGGGCATATATTCAAAGATTTAGGAATTATCCGAATATGTCCATCGTGCAAATCCAAGAAAGTGAGGCGCATAAAATGATTGTTTTGTTCAGGAAATGGTAATAAATAACTGAAAAGTAAGAGCCATAGGAATGAAAGATTAAAAAGTTGAGTAACTTATTTCTTCTTGAAGAAAATAGAGATTTCGTTGGAGCTATGTCCATGAGGTATAAACTTTTTGGCAAGAGCGGCCTGAGGGTTTCAGAACTCTGCCTAGGTACTATGACTTTTGGCGAAGAATGGGGATGGGGCGGTTCGAAAGAAGAGAGCAAGAAAATCTTTGATGCTTATGCAGAGGCTGGGGATAACTTCATCGATACTGCGAACCATTATACCAATGGCACTAGCGAGAAATATCTCGGAGAATTCATTGGCTCAGATCGAGAGAATTTTGTCATTGCAACTAAGTACACGTTGAATGGTAGACCAAAAGATCCCAACGGAGGTGGAAATCATCGCAAGAGCATGATGCAATCCTTAAATGCTATTCTTGAGCGGCTTGGAACCAACTATATCGATATTTATTGGGTGCATGCCTGGGATTTTCTAACCCCCGTAGAGGAAGTGATGCGGGCACTGGATGACGTGGTTCGAGCTGGCAAGGTACTTTATATTGGAATATCAGACGCACCTGCCTGGGTAGTCTCCAGGGCTAATACTATGGCGGAATTGAGAGGGTGGACTCCCTTCACAGGGACACAGGTACAATATAGCTTGATAGAACGCACTCCGGAGAGGGATCTGTTGCCCATGGCTAAAAGCCTTGACATAGCAATAACTGCTTGGTCTCCGCTTGGGGCAGGGCTTCTTACTGGGAAATATGCTGCGAAGTCTGGGAAAGGACCTGAAGATGCCAGGCTCTCCAAAACTGATTGGGGGTCTTCAATCATAACGGAGAAGAACCTTACGATAGTGGAAGAGGTCAAAAAGATAGCTCTGGAGACTGGCAGAACTCCTGCTCAGGTGGCTTTGAACTGGCTCAGGAAGCGCAAGAGCGGAGTTATCATCCCCATAATCGGAGCAAAGAAGCACTCCCAGGTCAAAGATAATTTGGGTTGCTTGGAGTTTGAGCTCAGGGAAGATCAATTAAAACGACTGGGTAATGTTAGCAAAATCGATCTTGGTTTTCCTCATGATTTCTTGAATATGGATTTCACTAAGTGGCTCATTTATGGTGATTCTTTGAATCTAATCGATAACCATAGAGCTAACGGATAGAAATTTCTTATTAGATAATCCATAAGGATTTCATTTTTTTCGGACAGCAAACTTAGTCGAGAAAAAAAATCTATATGCTACCCTGGGACCCAGCTTAAATGATGTGGCCGCTTTTCTGATTGTGCATTTAGGGTGGCGCTGGATAGATGCAATCATTTCGAGGCGGCTTTCGCCAATCTTCCTCCTGCATCCTTACACTTCACTAAGATCTGGGAGGTCGGCGCTCCCGCGACAGACACGCTATCGACGGCTTTCTTGAGTTTAAATGAACCGCACAGACGATCCAGAACTGCGAGAGCTGTCTCTCCCCCTCTCCCTCCGGTTGCGAATGCGGCATAATGTTTCCCAGCTGCCCTGCCTTGGGACGGGTAAAAAGTGCGATCGAAGAAATCCTTAAGCGCTCCTGCGATATAGCTGAAGTAATCAGCAGATCCAAAAGCGATGGCGTCACATTCCAGAAGGTCTTCCAAGGTTGCATCGAATGCTTTCTTGAGAACAACCTCGGTTCCCGAGACGCTCTTCGCGCCTTCAGCGAAAGCCTTTGCCATCTTTTCGGTGTTTCCAGACAAGGTATGATACACGATCAGAACCTTAGCCGTCCTTATACCTCCATTCTTGTTCCTTTAGTTTCAATTGCACTATTCCTATACTTTTTTCTTCGATATGTATAAATTTAATCTTTGTCTAGTTAAATACTTTTGACAGACCTCCCAATGCAAGCTCCATATGAATTTTCCCTTGCGTTTCGACCTCCCTTGGATATGCAATCAATCTAAAATTCTGGATCCAGAGAAGGTCAAAAAAATTGTCGAGCAGTTCTCCTACTTCTGGTCCATAGATGTAGATAATGCGAGAATTATTAGAAAGATAAGTGAATTGAGATGAAAGCATCCTGTCATGCTTTCTCAAAGTTTTTTAACTCATGGATCAATTGTTAATAGGACCATGGAACTAACATTTGATCGAGGCACTATCCTGGTTAGGGGAGATGTACGAGTTCCGAATTCTATCTGGGATGAGCGATCTAGAGCCTTCAGGGCACCTGCTTCATATTATAAAGATATCATCGATTTTCTAAAGACATCCGGTTTTGACTTTAAGGATGATGTTCTCAATCTAATACCCTGTCCAGAACTTCAAAGCAATATTGTTTTGAGGAATTATCAGAAGCAAGCCATAGATGCGTGGATTGCTAGCGGTAAACGTGGCATAGTAGTGCTTCCGACGGGAAGCGGTAAGACAATTATCGGAATAAAGGCCATATCCATACTTAATACTCCAACTATAGTGGTAGCTCCGACGCTTGATCTGGTGGATCAGTGGAGCTCCAAGTTAAGGGAAGAGTATAAGGTAGAAATAGGAGTTTTGGGTGGAGGAAAGCGAGATATAAAAGCTTTAACAGTATCCACCTATGATTCTGCATACATCCATGCTGAAAAGCTTGGGAATCGTTTTGGTTTCATAATTTTTGATGAGGTTCACCACCTTCCTTCCGAGAGCTACAGAAACATAGCTGAGATGTTTGCCTCTGCTTTTCGGTTGGGTTTAACGGCCACCTTTGAGCGTGAAGACGGTTTACATACAGAGCTTAATCGGCTAGTAGGTGGAAAAGTTTTTGAGAAACGAGTGAAAGACCTTGCTGGTGAGCATCTTTCACCTTTTAGACTTGAGAAGATCGTAGTTGAGCTAACCAAAGAAGAGAGAAAGGAATATGCTATAAGCCAAAAAATCTTCTCAGACTATCTTAGAAGAAGTAATATTACGATCAGAACTCCGGTAGACTTCCAGAAGCTGATTATGAGAAGCGGGAGAGATTCGCAAGCCAGAAAAGCGCTGCTTGCCAGGAATAAGGCAAGAGGCATCGCCTTTAACAGCATCTCGAAAGTAAAGGAACTCTCAGAACTCTTGAAGAAGCACAATAAAGGTAAGGTATTCATTTTCACCGAGCACAACAAAATGGTCCACAGAATCTCGAGGGATTTTCTGATACCTTCCATAACTTATAGAACCACAGGTAAAGAAAGAAGCGAAATTCTGGATAGGTTTAGATCAGGTTTATATAAAGCGGTTGTTACCTCAAGGGTTCTGGATGAGGGTATTGATGTTCCAGATGCTGATGTGGGCGTTATCTTGAGCGGAACGGGGAGCACAAGAGCCTTCATACAAAGGTTAGGAAGAATACTTCGAAAGAAAGATGGAAAGGAGGCGGTCCTATACGAGATCGTTTCCGCGGAAACGAGCGAGATTACCACGGCAATGAAAAGGAAAAGATCGCTGAAGCAATAGGAAAGAAAAATGCTGACTAGCGATCTGCTCGTTACAAGAACTTATAAGGGAAAAATCGAGCCGGTTTATGCTAAATTAGATCGGGAGACCCTGGAGATTGCTAACTCAATTATAGAACTTTTCCAAAGGCATGTTGGGAAAACATATGGAGAACTTATTGAAGAAGTAGAGGGCTTTGAAGGGATTGACTATCGTTTGATCAGGGGAATAGCTCAGATCCTTGAGAGAAAATGCATAATAGATAAGGACTCGGTTCTTGATCCAATTGCTGCCAGGAGGGCAATTTTTGAGGAATCCAAAGGATTTATTACAAATGAGGAAGAGAGAAAGGCGATTCTGGATAGGGCGGGCAGGAAACTATCAATCAAACCTTCTGATTTAGAAAAAGCTCTCTGGGCGGACCAAGAAGAGAATCTTGTTGTAAGAGAATTTCATACCATTACTCCAGAGAAATTGCTTAGCCAATATAATTTATCTTTGGCTCAGACTCTCCTGTTCAGGGCGACGGGAGTGGAGATTAGATTAGAGAACAATTATCAGCAAGTATTCAGGAAGATCAAGCAGCTAGGCCTCATGTATTCTATACTTGATGGCGTGATATACTTGGATGGACCTATTTCTTTATTCAAGTTAACCGAAAAATACGGCACATCCATTGCAAAACTGCTGCCAACCATTATAATATCCGCCCGATGGAGCTTGAAGGCTGGCATACTTAGGAAAACATCACGAGGAAAGAGAATTTATGATTTCCTTCTAGACCATACCAAGAAACAGATTTTCGGTTCAGAATTTGCAATCGAGGAGACATTTAGTTTCGACAGTGCTATTGAAAAGGAATTTTATCAGCTTAGCTTCAATGGCTGGATGATAAAGAGAGAGCCAACAATATTAAAAGCTGGCCAATACGCCTTTATTCCTGATTTTTCAATGGAATTCAATGGCACCAAGATATATATTGAAATCATTGGCTTCTGGACACCCGAATATCTCAAGAATAAGATTCAGAAGATAAATCATCTCAATGAAAAAGAAAATATCATTCTCCTAGTGGACAGAAACCTTTCATGCTCTGGCTCAGAATTCAAAGCAGGCAACCTCATTTTCTTCGAAAGAAGAATCCCCCATTTGGAGATAATCAAACTTCTGAGGAAATATAGGGAAAAACAGCGGACGGAAGAGATTAGAAAACTACGGAGCATAGAAGTCTCAATAGATAGCAGCATAGGTATTATCAGCCTCGATGAGGTGGCCAGAAGGTATGGTGTTAGTTTGGAGGCTCTAATAGAAGTAATAAAAGATCAGAATAAAACTGATTATTTATTTTTGGGAGATCAGCTTGTCAGCAATCGAATCCTCAAGATAATCGAGGATGAATTGAACGGCGTAAAAAAGCACGATGCGGCTCTTAGAATTTTCGAAAAACATGGAATTAGAGCCCACTGCCAGATGCTTGAATCCCTTGGCTATAGGGTAAAGTGGAGTGGACTTGACCCAGAAAATGCAGAAATTCTTAAGAAATGAAAAGGATTATCCTCCTCAATATAGCCTACTTCCTAAGTTTAAATCCTAAAGCTCTTAGCTTAAAAGAAATCCACTTTTTGTGATCGGTAAATCAAAATATCCTGATGTCTTTCACCAGCGGGATTACTGTGGATAGGTTCCAAGAGATCATATAGAAATTCTTCACGAAGCAATCCATTAATAATCGCAGCGCTCTAATCGAAAGGCGCATGCGGTAGTGAGTTTGTAGTATTTCAATTGAGTGCCGCCATTGAATAGGCGGAAGGAGATACCAAGCTGGAACGATTTGAGAGTAAGAAATTGAGGACACAATGGATATATGTGATGGCGCTCAAGCAGTTAGAAAAGGCTTCATCGAGATTCGAGGCGGCCCTCCACTTTTATACCGCTCCTTCCAGTGAATTTCGTTTTGCCAGAGGTATTAACATTTTGATTATCCGCAATTCCTAAATTTTCGTTAGGAATGCCCATTTATTTAGCAGCAGCTTTCGGTTTTATTGCAATAGGGACGCTATGACTATATACGTCTATGAGCGGTGGAAAAGTAGGCCACTCTAGAAGCCTGCTAAGCTATATATTCAAAAACATGGTCTATATGCCGTAAAATGGCGATCTTTGTTTGAGGTTTTGTCGGAATATTTATAAATTGGGTGAAAATGGTGGTCCAATGGAAGCTCTTAAACATCTAACTAAGAATTTTAATTCAAAAATAGACATGATCTTAAGGACTTAATCAAAGATAAACATGATTTTAAGGACTTACTCTAATATAAGCATGATTTGAAGGAATTAATCAAAGATAAACATGATATAAAGTATCTACTCGAAGATCGATATGTTTAAGGAGGTTTTGTTAAAAAATAGAAACAAATTCAAAAAATTAATAAAATGACTAAACTTGAATCGTTTATTGGCAGGTTACTTAAAGAATGATCACGTGGAGTGCTGAACGAAAGGTCGTTATCTGAAAGAACAAGCTCCGGAGTATTAGAGGTAATCTATCACCCATAACCTTCGTTATCAAATTTCCTTTCGCCAAATTCTCTTCTAGCACAGTCTTTGCACCAGATCATTTGACTTATGTAGCCATCCTCTTCTATTTGTATTATGCTCGTGTTTGATGAGCCACATTTTTCGCATTTTGTGATTGAACCACAGCCACAATTCTTTTGTTTTTGAGGCTTGTCCTCTTGGTTTGTCACTCTTTTCTCCTGGGCATTCATGAGGTTATTAAAGAAGTTTCTATAAAAGGATATATCGCATTTAAAATCTATCGATCTTAGTGGATATGTAATAAGTCGAGATCGGCTTTTTCTTTACCTTAAGACTCATTTACCCAGCAATTTGAGCGGTCTTTTTGGCATCCTCGAGGCTGAATAAACATGGTCAGCACGCATGGTCAGGACTCTTCAGGAATGGATTTAATTAGGAGTATAGCAGGATTATGGCCCAATCGGAAGCTTGCTTTAGGGCATGGAAGATGTACTCATCTATCTCTGAGCATCTTTGTAAGGCAAAGGATCATGCCCGATGATAGTGAGGTTGTTGCGAGCCTATTCCAAGATGGTATGAGCTGAAAGTTATTAATTGTCAGCTTATCTCTAGCTCAAAAACCGAATGCATAGGCAGTTCTGTTGCTAAAATCTAGTCGTTTTTGGCACAGTTCTTATATAAGCCTAAAAATTACGCTTAATCTCCTAATTCTTTCTCGGTGAATCCGTTCCATTGTAGACATTTTGCCGGGTTTCATCTGTAGCTTGGCTTGTCGTGCTCTTTGGCCTATATGGATTGGTTTTTGCCATTGTCGATGCCTCTCAACGAACATTCGTGTCGGATCTCAGTCGTGCGACCGTAAGGTCTACATCGCTTGGGATCTATTTTGGAGCTATTGGAATGGTGGCGATATTTTCGGGCCTGATTGCCGGCGAGCTCTGGTTAAGATTTGGCCCGACCATCACCTTTCTTTTCGGTGCATTTATGGCAGCTTTAGCGGCTATAGCTTTACGAAGAATGAAGAATGTCAGAGAGATTTTGTAAGTTATTCGCAACAATTTATTTGATAATTTTTATTATTAAATGGGCACCTTTTTGAGAAACCAGGAAGATATTCCATTTTTTCTTAGGGCAAACATTGGAAAGGATTTATCACGTTCAGTGTGTGTATTCCAAGTCCATCTTAACGTTCTCTCAATAAAAAAAGAGAACTCATCTATCGACTCGTGTGATAAGAAAGCTATATGTGATGTTAGAAGAAAGTCAGAGTCGAAAGCATAGTTGGCCATATTGGATACAACACCTCCTTAGCAGCCTGGAAATCGGACATTTTTGGATTAACCGCATTACACACTAATACTCTCGCTGCTAATCCTCGAGCAGATCATAAAAACGCCTCCTATGTAGCCTGAATTCTCAATCCTTTGACTCTTTCAGCCAGGAGCTGGTTGAATCTCGAGGGCCCTCCTTCAAAATAGGATATATGGTCATCAAGATTAGTCAAGTTCATTTTGCCAAGGAAGTATAGCAGCACTATGGCTTCATAGGAAGCTTGTTTCAAGCTTTGGAGGATGTATTCAGTCATCTATTGGGCATCTTCGAATAGCATTGGATCGCATTCGACGATAATGAGGCTATTGTGAGCTCCTGTAGGATTATTCGACAGCTCGAAGGCAGTAAAAGCTCTGCGGCAGGGCAGAAATGGCTTTATAAATAATATCGTCATTCTTATCGATTATGCGCCAAGAATTTTATTAAATATTATTCCTTATATCAAGCTTTTAATAGGATTGTATAATCGGAGGCTTAGCATTATGGAGCAACAGCGGTTAAGAGAGTTGAGAAAACAGGTGGCAATGCGGTTTGGCCTAGTAGCACTTATAATGCCCATCACCCTATATGCTATGGCAGGTACACTTCAATACTGGCAGGGCTGGCTCTATTGGGCAATCCTGCTGTTACCCATGTTTGGTGCTGTGGGCTATTTTCTGAAAACCGATCCCGAACTGCTTGAGCGAAGGATAAGGTATAAAGAAAAAGAGCGAGAACAACGCGCCATAGTCTTTTTAGGTAATATTGTCTTAATTGCAGACTTTTAGCCATTGGCTACGATCTACACCAGCACGGATTGAATCAAGTATCTCCCCCTATGGTAATAGCGGCTAATGCGGGAGTGTTACTTGGTTACTATCTAATAATCTTGGTTTTTAAAGAAAATAGCTATGCTTCTAGGACAATCGAAGTAGTGGAGGGTCAGAAAGTTATTACTACAGGCCCTTACTCGATTATCCGTCACCCTATGTACTTAGGATCTATTGTGATGTTTATGCTCACGCCGATAGCACTCGGTTCTTGGTGGGCAGCGCCGGTGTTCCTATTGTATATACCACTCATGGTATGGCGAATTGTCAATGAGGAGAAGGTATTGCTCAGGGATCTGCCTGGTTATCGTGAATATTGTCAGAAATGTCGTTATCGCTTGATGCCGCTTGTTTGGTAATTTAACTTGATGGCTGCATTCCTCGAATAAAAAACACGCTCGTCAAATATAGAGCAGTCGAATTAAATATTTATTGGATCTTTTTTATATCGCAATCCTTACGTGTATTGTTCTCTAGTTAGCTCTCCCTTGGCATATCTTTCGTTTGATATCTCTTCAGGAACCATTTTGCCAGCCGTAAATAGCCCTCTTTCTAGAAGAATTAGATAAATTTCAAAGAAGATTATACCTATCCGAGGCACCAACACAGCTAACCACAGAAGCAAGAAATAGGATTGCCACTGCAGTATCAGAATAATTTGTTTATAGGGTTACTATAAAAATTCTCTATCGCATTTCTAAACAATCAAATACGAACTTCTTATTGGAACATGTTATTGCAGCCTCATCTGCTCCACTTCTTCACTTTCTCCAAGCTTTTTGTGAGTCTAGTCTTTCATTTTCTTTCAAACGAATTACCTTTAAGAATTTCCTATTAGGACTGCATCAAATAACCGCTGAAACTCAGTGCCCATACGATAAATGGGAAAACAATCATTCTCTCAATTCCTCCTGCACCTAGTCCCAGATCTTGATGGAAATACAATAAAGCAAGGGCTGTAAGTGTGACAATCCCCCTCAAGACAGACATGTAACGTAGAGGAGGTTTCTCGATATGGTAAGCAGCAATAGCAGATAGTCCCCCGGAAATAAATGTAATAATAGCTGCTAAATAGTGAACATAAAATGTATATTCCGGAAAAAGCCCAACGCCCATTACACTAATTCCTGCAAGGGCAAGAAAAGCAGGAAAAACCAGGATTCTGAATTCGAGCATCTTATGCTCTGAGGACTATCATCCTTAATTTATGTCTATCAAACGGTCTTTGATTAGGTTGCATCATTGAGATCGTCTAGTTAACTATAATATGCAATGAGTTTCGCAAATTTGATATAGTCATAAATTTGAAGACGTAGCGCTTCGGAGGAAGCTTCAATGGTAGGTTTTGTCCGTTCAAGAATACATGTGGGTGCGTGGGCAGTCTTTATTATTTTGATTATCCTTTTGCTACAAAACTCTCTCTCATGGAACCTTTTGGTGGGAAAATTCATTCCTCCTGATTCTCGCTTATTTTTTGGCGAAGAGATAAGCAATCAGATCTGGACCATCGTAAAGCTTGTGATCTTAGTGCCTACAATTGCTTTCTTGATTCTGGACTGGAGGAGGTTGTTGAGGATCTCCATCGTCTTGGACAATCTGCTTCTGACTTTTGAGCTGCTGGTCAGTATACTTCTATTGGTTCTTACTTTGGGTACCGATACACCGGCTCGTGCTTACTTGCTGATGAGAGATACCTTGCTGATCATGGTAATTAACATCCTCATTTTCTCCCTCTGGTACTGGATCCTAGATTCTCCCGTTCTGAGGCAAGGGACTCTTTACGAGTTCGAGCCTTGGGATTTTCTCTTCCCCCAAAGATCGAGTAACATACCGAGCTATGACAAGTGGAGTCCTGCCTACCCTGATTATCTCTTCATCGCATTCACTACGACTTTTGCTTTTGGTCCCACGGATACTTTGCCTCTTTCTCAGCGGGCTAAAGCATTGATGCTGCTACAGGCAGCCATTTCTGTGATAACGATAGTCGTACTGGCGGGCCGCGCGCTGAGCATTCTGCCGGGATCTCTAAAATTTTCGTTTTGATGGTCTCCTGGCTTTCGGTTTCGTGAACAGCTGCAATTATTCGTTAAGATTGGAATAATTATAGCTAACCATATCGATTCCAATCGTCGGCCCATCAATATGCTCATAACCGGACGATAAATCATTGATAAGTTCGCAGGATTGTGGTTTTTTATGAGGCATTATTGGATAAAGATTTTGGACTACGGTAATTGCATAACCTATCTGATCGGATCGCTAAAGAAACAAGTTGAATAAAATCGTAACCATCTTGCCCAAGCATAGCGGAAAGCTCAGAAAAAACGAGCTAATGAAGACTAAACGCATTGATTTAAGAAGACCGACGGAAGTTTGATGTGCTGATTGGCGCCAGTAAGTCAAGTTTGTGATCGATGCGGTCCACAAATTTTGTGATGATGATTGTAGATGATGTTGTTTCCGAAGCATCTACACCATTCAAGAGCATAGGTTCACAACATGGCTGGGCATTCAAATTTAGATATCAGGTCTTGCTAAGAAATGCGTAATCAGCAAGCTTGGTCAGATATCCATGATGGATCTATTCTATATGTGTCTGCAGCTTCCGGCGTCCGGCCTTCATGGTTTTGAAGACGGATTCCGTCATTCCGATTGACCTCGAAAAATAATCTCAAGCATTTAATCGAGGCAGCATATTGTGGAGTGGCAGTTGTTCGAGAGGTCGTTAACTGTATTTTGCATCAAGTCGATCGCATCTTTCGTAAATCGATCATCTTATGTATTTTCAGGCAAATGTAGCGATGAATACGGCCTATATAAGAGTGCAAAATATGGCTGCCCCATTGCATCAACACAAGTAAGGCCATCATTAATAAACCACTAGTACTGGCACCTTCGAATTTCTAATTACAGATTCAGCAGCACTTCCCAGCAGATATCTGCTTAAACCAGTTCGTTCAAGGCTACCTATTACAATGAGATTCATTTTAGCGTCTTCTGTCATTCTTAAGATTTCCGTGGCAGCATGGCCCTCAATTATATTTCCCTGAAAAGGAATACCAGCTTTCTTTGCTCTTTCCTCAGTTTGCCTCATGATCTGATTTCCGATATCCATGAGATATTTTTTATTTCCCTCTACTATCTTATCAGCAAGGTCAGTCATTGCCATGCCTACGGCGCCATATTCTTTGCCAATTTCCACGACATATAGCGCAGTAATTTTTCCATTTGAGATTTTGGCAAGTTCGATACCAACTTCTTCGGCTTTTTGGCTGTGCTTTGAGCCGTCCACCGCTATTAAAATATTTTTGAACATTTTATTGATCATTCCATTTAGATTAGCTTACTTAATAGCACACGATCTTTATATTGTCTATTCATATAATAAGCCGTTTTCTACATCAAAGCATCTAAATCCGTATGCCTGCGATGCAGATTATAGTATAACTCAATCATCTGAATCGTATAATCTTACTTAACAACCGAGACAATGCTGAGAAATATGTTGTACATCAGTCAACTACCACGACCTGAAGGCCGTGGCTTGTAGCTAGTGGTTAGCCCGCTACGATTGGCTGGTTGACAGGCCGCCTGCTACGATCAGATCTACTGAAGGTGGTGATGTTTCTGGATGCATTCAAATCCGCGTCGATCTGGAAGCCACATCT
>JALHSR010000340.1 GCA_022865315.1 Methanotrichaceae archaeon
AGAGAAACTACTCTGCAATTTATTATTATTGGCATGATTCTGTTTACCGTTTTCCTTTACGGCTTATATGTTTCCTTAGAAGAATATAAGGAGGAAACGGTTTTGTCCGCAATTTGGGTTCTATTGCCTATCATGAGTGCCTTTTTATTGGCATTCAAGATAAACATTTTAAGTAAATATATCTTATTTGTTTTGCCAGTTTATTTGATTATTATTTCGAGAGGGCTAATCAATATTAAGAAGAGTCAGCCAATATTATTCGTCGTTTTATTACTAATCATTTTTTCTTCTAATATAGTTCAGTTAAATAAGACCTTCAATACACAATTTGAGGATTGGAGGTCTGCCGCTTTATATTTAAAAGCAAATTCGTCTCCCGATGACATTATTATCATTGTCCCCGCATATACTATGGATGGTCTTACGTATTATGGTGTAGATCTCGATATGGTTTTAGGTCTAGATATTTGGAATTCAAGAAAGCTTAACGAAACTATGGATGTTTGGACGCCAAGATGGTATACGGAGCAAAATTTGGTTGAGGAAGTCGAGAATTTATCATTAAAATATCCTAAGACATGGATTGTCTATAGTCAGCATTCTCCTATTACCGACAGCAAACAATTGCTTTTAAATTGGTTGACCAAGAATTGCGTCAAAAAACATGAATCTTCAGGAGGAATGGTTTTTTCAGGAAATAGAATAATGATCTTTTCATTCAATAGAACGGATACCCTAGGATTGAATAATAACATTGAGTGAAATAGCTTTGAGGATCATGGGCGAACGGAAAAACATATTTCGATTCGCTTTAGTTGGCGCCTCAGGCGCAATATTGAATTTGTCTATCATCTGGTTTTTGACAAACTTTTTGAGTATTTTTTACATATTTTCAGCTATGATAGGCATAGAGACCAGCATTTTATGGAATTTTGCTTTAAATACCAAGATAACTTTTAAACATGAGTTTAATAATACTATGGATGCGTCCAAGGCTTTATTCCGCTACCAACTAACATCCATGACAGGCATATTGATTAATTTGTCCATATTAATTTTCTTGACCGAATATTTTGATATGAACTACCTCATTTCAGAATCTTTTGCAATCATAATTGCATTTTGTTTTAACTATTTGGCAAGTACAAAATATGTTTGGCACGACTGACCGGAGGGTAATCAACAGAATTGAAATTAGAAAAATGCAAGCAAAGTTTCATTGAACGATAATAAAATATATTTTGATAAAAGATTATTGTGAATACTTATAAAATCATAGAAATAGCAAGAGGGTGGAAAGATAATTGGTAAAGACTTCAATAATTATTCCTGCATATAATGAGAAAGAAAATATTTAATCCCTTTTTGAGGCATTATCCAGCATTATCGACGATTTAGTGTTTGGCTCTATTTCATAATGAATTTATATTAAGATAACATAAGTTGCATAGTTACAGGATGGTCTCCGATTAGTTCTATAAGGTATTGGTTAGTGCAGCTTGTTGTTTTCTTTTTGATAGTGCAGGTTATGCCTGTTTATGGCGATATGATAGAACTTGGTGGTGTTGAAGGAACGGTCACATCCGATTCCGTCATGGGTTATCAAGAGAATGATGTGACCAATTTTCTGGTAGCTGATGGCACTATTCAGGGTGCTGTAGACAATGCTAATCCAGGCGATATCATCAATCTGTTGGAGAAGATCTACCGAGAGAACGTGCATATCGGAAAATCCTTGCAGCTAATCGGAGCAGGCGTAGATAAGACCATAGTCGACGGAGACACCGATGGAGATGGCATAGGCAATGGTCGGGTATTCTACATCGGCCCCGATATCGATGTGACCCTTGCAGACATGACCATCCGAAATGGCAATGCCTACAATGATCCTTTTGCCAAAGATGACCCATTCATACCACTTTTCGGTGGAGGCATACTGAATCGAGGCAACCTGACCGTGGAAAATTGTGACATTTACAATAACATTGCG
>JALHSR010000341.1 GCA_022865315.1 Methanotrichaceae archaeon
GAGAAAAAAGAAACGACTCCAACACTGGGCGATGCATAAAAACATTAATAGCAAAAATGGAAACCACCAGAAGTAGGGTTACTTCCAGAAGCAGATAGCCAAAGCGTCTGACACCCGCTTCGAACTCCGTTTCTGGTTCCCGAAATTTTAGCCTCTGAGATACCTGTCCAAACTCTGTATTTATCCCGGTATTAACGACTAAAGCAGTAGCACTCCCGCTTACTACATTAGTGCCCATGAAGAGGCAGTTGGTGCGTTTGTTGAGCTCCGTATCTTCCGGCAAGATCTCTTTAATCTTTTCTGCAGGATAGCTCTCGCCTGTAAGAGTAGCTTCGTTAACGAAGAGATCGCTTGACTTTATTATCCTGGAATCTCCTGGTATAATATCTCCGGCGTTGAGAAGAACAATGTCTCCTGGAACTACATCCTCATGAGGGACATCCTGCTCTTTTCCGTCCCTCAGAACAGAGACCTTGATCTGTACAATAGCCAAAAGCTTGGCCACAGAATTAGCCGCGCCTCTCTCCTGCCAAAAACCTAAGAGGCCACTTATTAATATTATAATCAAAATGATTAAAGCATCTATGCCTTGCCCCAAATAGATGGAGAGAAAAGCCGCAAAAATGAGGAGCAAGATAATGGGGCTCTTGAACTGAGCAAGGAATAAAAGGATAATGTCCGCCTCTTTTCTTGGCCGGATGATGTTGGATCCATATTGTTTAAGCCGTTGCTTAGCTTCTGAGTCTGTCAAACCCTCCGGCCTAGTTCCGAGCTGCTTCAGCAGATCTTCTGCTGGCATTGACCAAAAGGTAGACAAATCCTGATTCATAAAAGTACATCTTCTTTTACTGCAGATAATTTTTCTATATGATTTGATTGGATCATAACACCATTTGTAGTTGACTTCCTGAAAGTTACTATGTATAATGATCAGGCGCTCTCAGCTATTTAATAACAATGATTGTCTAAAATAAATCCAAAATTGAATTTGAAATCAATCAGAAAAATTGCGATTAGAAGCATAATTTCTCCACAAGGGAGTAGCTTTTAGTGTAATTGCATCTTTCGATCATATCAGGATAAACTTTTTGTCCTTGGAAGTACCTAGATACGGTTTCAATCTTGCCGTATGGGAATGAATAAAACAGGAGTCGTACATCCTGGAGCTAATTAAAGAAATGAAACAAAAGTAATAAAAAGGTGAAATAGCTTCTAGATCAAGACGCTGTGTTGATGCTACACAAAATATCCCTGACAGAGGCCTTGGCCAAGATTCGCCCCTCTTCTAATGGCAAAAGCTGCGTTGAGCTTGGCGCGACATCTCAATTGCCAGATATCCTCACGGATCGTTTCTTCTTGGATCAGATTATAAGCCATGAATCAATGGACAAGGAAATACGTACACTATCATGAAGGAATCTTTTAAAAGTGGATATAGTTTTGGCACGACCTCCGGGATAATAACTACGCTGGGGCTTATTGCCGGCTTAAGTTCTGGCACCCATTCGGAGCTCGCTGTTATCGGGGGAATATTTTCACTCGCAATAGCAGACGGTCTGTCTGAATCCATGAGCATGCATGTTTCAAAAAGATTTGAAAATAAAGATCGGTTTTATGTATGGGAATCCACGTTAGGTACCTTGTTTGCAAAATTTTTAGTGACAATATCTTTTGCTGTACCAGTTCTCTTAATTAACCTTCAAGCAGCAATATTGATTTATATTGTTTGGGGGTTATTGCTCTTGATTATTCTTAGCTATTTTATCTCAGAATATAAAGGTTGGAAAAAATGGAAAGATATGATAGAACATCTCTTGATTGCTGTACTGGTTATATCCATGTCCTATTATGCCGGTGTATGGATAAATGCAAGGTTTTCTTAGTTCTATCTAGAAAAAGAAATTTTATTTCATATGCAACCACTTCTGTGCTTAATATCTTACTAGAAGCCTTTTGATAAAAAACGAAATTCCAAATCAAATGCGTTTCGATTTTTGAATCGTTTAGTATGAAAAGTTAATGAGCCCATGCACACTCTATAATTCGTGACGAATAGTCCATCTTATGCCAGATTTTTCACGCAAATCTATTGGCATTTGCTGAATTAAATCATGCATATCAATTTATTGATTTGAATGCTTTAAGAATCGATTTCAGCATATTTTTCTGGTCAACCATCTCATCCTTATAAGCTTTCATACCGCTATTCTAAAGGCATTACATTCGCCTGGGCCATTGTATTGCTCTATTCACCAGTAATTGACCCGTTCCTTGAGGATTTGACAAAGCTCACTGACCACGTATTCTACTTCGAGGAGGGGGGGTGGGGGGCGAGGCATCCAGCCAGGTTGCTGGCCAAAATGAGTCCTAGGATGAAGAACCATGCCACGTAGAGGATTCTCCTGAGGCCTAGAGAAGAGCGAGCGATAATCCATGGTGATGCGACTGTATCCTAGGTCGTTCGATCGACTTTTTAAAAGATAAGCGGATCACATGCCATATCCATAAGTTTAGCAATGCTGCAATTGCTCAAGCAGGAGGCCGTTTCTATTGCCAAAAGATTTGATTCTGAGGCCAATAGGCAATATTCACACACCATATACGAGCTTGAAGGATGCTCCTCACCAGGGCAGACTGTCCGAGGAGATCTGCAAGATCGAGGTGTTTCCGGAGTTCTTGCCTGGCCTAAAAGATATTGAAAAGTTCACCCACCTCGTAGTACTCTATTGGATGCATCTGGCCGATCGGAGGAAGCTCACGGCCATTCCACCACATAACAGCAGGGATCATGGCGTTTTTTCCACTCGTTCTCCCAACAGGCCCAATCCGATCGCAATGGATGTCGTGCAGTTATTGAATGTCAGAGGCAACTGGCTAGAAGTGTGTGGAATGGATGCTCTGAATGGATCCATCCTTCTGGACATCAAACCGTACTCTGCAGGAATAGATTCAATCTCGCAAGATTCATATGTACTCAAGTAGAATAGTGGCCAAAGCGACATAAAAGCCAAGTTAAATGAGAAATTTTGGCGAGATAATTTAGGTCCAAGTCCCATAGCACTAACTCCAGCGAATCCACCTAACTGAGTAATTGCTTGTAGCTTGTTTCTGATTGCATTCAATTTCGGAGATCTCCCACTTCCACACCAGCTTTTGGGCTAAACGAGATTGTTGGGATGCAGAGGAGAAAATCCAATTTTCGAAAAATTAGCAGTTCGATCAAAAGCGTTTGCGGTGCAATGTTTAGCATGCCATTGATAAGAATGGACATCTATTATTATTAAGAGGTAGGAAATATGGCAAATGAACCATGATTAGGGTATAGAGTAGTGGCAACGGTGACTGGAGTTAAGAGAGATTGCAATGCAGGCCATAAAGTCGGTGAGAGTTTTGAGATAAGCTGTCACAATCCAGCAGAACTTTGTGGGTTCTTCTACCATAACATCTTCCCAAGCCTGCAAACCTTTCAGTTCGGCGGAAAAGTATGCCTTGTTGGCAGGGAGAGGGGATAGCAGATCTCTATCTTCCGATCGACGGCCCCCATTGTTTGAATCTAGAAGAAAGGAAAATTTAAGAGTCAAATGTATTTTCAAATTCCATCTAATGCATTCTTATCGTTAGAAATACATTGGCTAAATTATGAAGACGAATGACAATACAATCCTAATCACAGGAGGAGCAACAGGCATCGGTTTCTTACTTACTGAAACATTTGTAAATGCTGGTAACGAAGTAATCATTTGTGGAAGAAGGGATAACAAATTAGACGATGCAAAAAAGAAATTTCCACAAATACATACAATAAGATGTGATTTGTCAAGAGAGGAAGATCGTAAATCGTTATATGATCATATTAGCTCGAATTTTAAAAATATTAATATTTTAATAAATAATGCGGGAATCCAGCGAATGATTGACTTCAAGAAAGGGACTATAGAGTTGTTTGCTGGTGAAGATGAAATTGAAATCAATTTCAAGGCTTATGTCCATTTGTCAGCATACTTTATACCGCTTTTTCTGGAGCGCAAGGAAGCTGCTATAATCAATATTTCTTCTGGTTTAGGTTTCGTTCCTTTGGCCATTACGCCTGTCTATTCAGCGACCAAAGCTGCGATCCATTCATTCTCTAAGTCGCTCAGGCATCAATTGAGAAATACGCCTATTAAAGTGTTTGAAGTAATACCACCGACTGTGAACACGGATTTAGATAAAGGGGCAAGGGATAAAAGGGGGCAGACAAATAAAGGAATACCGCCATCTGAAGTTGCCAAAGCAACTATTAACGGATTGGAAAAGGATGAATTTGAAATTGCAGTTGGAATGGCTCAAAATTTAATAATAGGTTCAAGAAACAATCCCGAGCAGATATTTCAGAATATAAATCGATTGGTAGTTTAATATAGCGATTTTTCGAAGGGGATCATCGGTGACTGCAACGTGATACATTTATCATTCCATTTTAAAATTAAAGATTAAAAATAGTAGCTAAAAAATGAATATTGGATAAGTATAAAAAATTAGGAGGAGAAAGTTATAACAATGAAAATAACTAGACAGATGGCGGAAGAGACTTCGAAAGCTCAATTACAGAAAAGTCAGGCCGCCGCTCGCCTGGAAGTTAGTGCAAGCAAAGAGTTCAAATTAATTGATCAGCGAGTGTTCTCTGCAAGACAGGTAATGTTTGTGAGTGCCGACGAAAAGCCGCTCTATATAAGAATCGCAGGAGCAGAACCGTTGATGGGAAAAGTTCTGACGATTAAAAACACCAAGAATCCCAATAGCCTTCAAGTAAAGGCTGACGAATGTCTTCTGCAAAGCAAAGTCGATAACAACGTATTTTTTGCGCCTAAGGGCGAAATTGTCGTAACAGCTGATAGATCTTTCAAGCCTCTGGAGAATTTGGATTCAACGAAAACCGAAACTCTAGTACGCCTGCCATCAAAAGATCCAGATAAAGTGGTTCTTGATGGCCGAGTATTCCTACAGACAGGAACTGTTTGCGTTCAAGGGCAGGGACTATTTGTCGTCTTAGGGGACGTAAATGGTGCGATTTGAAGCGATTGATGCAAGGATTAAGGAGGGCATGGAAAAAGTAGCCAAACCTTCCCCCGAAGAGTTTCCTACAGGAGAGGTCGCTGCTGCAAGCCTTAATTCCTTCAGCAGACTTATCCAGCTAAAGCATCCCAATATTATTATTGAGGGTAAGCTTATCGTTATTCAAAGCACTGTTTTACTTTTAAGCGTTTCAGAACTCTTAAAGCATATCAAGAACAGATACAAGACACCAGGGGAAAATATTTTTCCGCGTGTAGTTGACGAGTTCATCCTAGAAGGAAAAACAAATGCCCTACGCAAGTTAAGCGACTTTGATGTTGCGAAAGCAAGCAGGGAGCTCACTCTTCTTAGACAAGTCGTAAATAATCCTTCGCAACGGATCGGTGTGATCTTTATCAAAAGCATTGATCCTCTTGAGTTAGTAACTGAGTTCATTGAAGACGGGTCGCACAAAAGCTCGGATATTCTGGGGGTGTTGTATCCTCCGTTAGCCGTAATTACACAAGACGGCGCCGAGTTCAAATGTGAAACTCCTTCTGAGATAAGAACAAGCGACGGGCGACAAATGGAAGACACGATCTTGCGAACAGATAATCTTGCAATGACTGTAAGCAAAGTCGACGACGGCGTTATCGACGTAACAAGCGGGGATTTGCATACGATACAGGCAAATTTACTGACCATTGCAGCAATTGTTTTCTTTGTAGTCGGGCTTTTGTCATTTGATGTCAGAAGGTTCCTGTTTTTTGGTATCGGCATAGTTATTTCATTTGCATTAGCTTATTTGCGATTTTGGAGTCAATGGAGTAAAACTTACTTTGGCATTCCCCAAAGGGCAGTCGTCGGCAACGCGCCAATGAATGTGAAATTTTATGCCAGCTTATCTTAATTTTATTTTATTTTAAATTTTCTTTATAATTTTATCAATGATATATATGGTCGAGAATCTCCGTCCTTCTTAATACCGACTAACCAACATCAAAAACAGAATCGAAAAACATTGAAGATAGTTTATCTAGCTAGAATAGAAAAGAGGTAAGAAATGATTGAGTTAGAGAAATTACCGAAAATCCCAAAAATCCCTACTATAAGGGCGAGCGGATTTACTAAGATGCTACTTGGTCTAGCAATTATTGCAGCAATATTTTATTTTACGTGTGTAGCAATAATACCTGCCGGCCATGTGGGAGTTGTTGATAGACTGGGAATTGTAAGCGATCAGGAAATGGCACCAGGATTTAATTTCAAGGATCCAATCGCGGGAGTTCACCCAATGACGACCAAAGTACAACAGCACGAATACCAGAACATAAGGGGAACGCTCACTAACGAAGGTCTAGAAGTAATTATGGATGCTAGCGTTCAGTGGCATCTCGACCCTTCGAATGCCTCCGACATTTATAAGACGGTCAGCGGCGAATATTTTGATACGCTGCTAACGCCCGCGTTCATGGGCATATTGCGAGACGAGGTAAAGCGATATACAGGAGAAGCTATCTACACCCAAAAGAGCACAGCCATTCAAACTGAGACAGAAAACAGACTTCGAGACGAACTGGGCCCGAGGGGATTAATTATTGACCGAGTATGGTTGCGTGGCATCACACTGCCTTCAGAGCTAACTGATAGGATTAAGTCCAAACTTGGCGAAGAGCAAGAAGTCCAGAAAATGGGCTTCACAGTCGAGAAGCAGAAAAAAGAAGCTGAAAGGCTGCTGATCGAGGCTGATGCGCAAGCAGCCGCAAATCAAATGATCGGTACCTCAATTTCAGATACATTGGTAAACTGGGAGATAGCCAAAGCACTAAACAAGAATCAAGGCGCAGTCTACGTTCTCGGCGGCGGGACCGGAAACATTTTGCTTAACACTGGTACACCAAATCCAAAAAGCTAGACAGCAAGGGGGTTCCGACAGCCACAACCAAACAACAAATGACAGCACAACTGTCTAATGAAACCAAATCAGAAGGCAAAAAGCAACCCGGATTCGAAGCAGCCTTTGCTATAATAAGCATAGCTATCATATCTGCACTTGTTTGGCATAGAATATGAGCTTAAAGAGAAAATGGTAATCCGTAATCCAACACTGTGGCGGCATGCTATCGTTATATTTCAGCTTCACATCGTTGAGCGCATAGCAAAATCGTAATCCTTCCGTAACATCGGGAATATTTGTGGAACTATATTGATTTCAATCCGATTCTGCGACTTCCGCTGAATTGAGAGGCTCATCTTCTATTACGATCCTTAGCTTCAGCTCAATGTAGAACACATCGAGCTTGGTAGCGATTATGGAAGCATTTCTCTGGATGCTTTCAACATCTTTGGCGAAAGGCAAAGTATGTTCATCGAAATTGCTTTCAACAATAAACCGACTTCTTTTAATCAATTCGATGAAACACTCCTGTCAATGTCACTTTGACCTCTGGTGTTAATTTTTGGAAAACCCAAAAAAAATTTGATATAGATATGTGAAAGACCTCAGCCTTCCACTAACCAAACTTCGTGATCTCCCCTCTTGGTCTTTCCATTGTACCTATTTTCATCGGTATAGGCACCATTATCTTGATACTTTTCGCCTTATGGGAACGCCGTGTAACATTGAAACGCGGAACGAGAGAATTGCGAAAACGGACTGTCGTAATGCTGCTTAGACATCCCGTGTTTTGAAGAGATCAATAGATACAGCTGCATTATATAACATATTTCATTAAGTCAAAAATCAATCTTTGAAATAATTTTCAAGCTGGATCTATCGACAATTTGTTCTGCTTCGAAAAGGGGGTTGATACCCCCAGGTTGCTTGCCAACATATCAGCAAACATATCGTAGATATGCAGCTATTTGAAAAAGAATTTGAGCTAGAGGAGATACAAAATATGTCCCAAAAGTTGGATATTTCCGCAATGATCTTGGCGATTCCATCCAAGATATAGATAAATATAGATCAAACATATCCGTGGTTGCATCAGTTACCTTCCATTTCTCTTAAGGCTCATTAGATTTGAAAGAGGATACCGAAATATTTCAGGTCGAGGGAGTTCCGCCTCCACTGATATAGGTCATCGTTCTATTGGGAACTGTATCTCCGTAATCCAATCCTGCGACGGCATGCTCTCGTTATATCTCACCATGACCTCACGGGGCGCATCTGCAAAACCATAACCCTTTTGTGTAATCCAAGCATTAAGCATACCATAGACCTCCTCAAGGTTCTCATAGGCACCATAGATCATCAGAGAAGCCACCTCGCGTTCGGGAAGTATTTCTATGGCAGCTTTCCCTTCTGAACCAATTTTGGTTTCCTCTGGTACCGGCATGGCTACCTTAAACCTAACTTCTGAGGGGGATACAGCCTTGGGATCATCGAAGTATATCGTCACACCCCAAGGCGATCCTGCAGCTACGGGAATTCCCTCGGCTTTCATCCATTCAATTAAATCACCATAGGCTTTGGGAACAGTCGCCTGGAATGGGAGACCCTTAGCCATGAGGCTGGCAACTTTTATAGCCGATGTTCTCTTTATTTGGATCTCACGATCTGATATTCCAGCACCTTTTTTGGTCAACTTTCCGATAGCGGCCTGCATGCCTCGAGAATCTATCTCACGTGTGATCAACTCCATTTCAGTAGGAGATGGAAGACTACCATCGAAATATGAAGCCTCATCCACCATATAGAATGTAGCATTATCGAATCCAATTACCCCAACTATGTTTTCAGCTGCATCGGGAGTTCCATTTTTTATCCTTGCTGCCAATTTACCAGTAAACCTTCGGCCCTTCTGTTCAATAATAATGAGCATTTTATCCGAATTCGAATCATTTAACCATGTCAAGTTTCCTGGGGTATCAAGATCAAAATCTTTAGCAGCATCTCCATATATTATGCGTTCGGAAGATGTCATGATCCATGTCCCTACCAGGTTCGGCATCTCCTTCTCACCTGTGATTGGCAAACACAGAACCATCAATATGAACAATAATAGAAAGCCTTTCAATGTCTTCTCTCCTCGGGCCGTCTTTAGCCTCCGTTGGATATAACAATTCTGCAAGGGATCGAAAGCAACTGAAGCTTGCGTGAGCACCTAGCTCAATACTTTTATTTATCCTTAATTAGCTAGTTCCATGACATGATAAGATCCAAGCAAGAATGAGGAATGAAATAATCGAAGGAGGGTCTAGCCTCTATATAGCTCTAGACTGCAGTATATTGTAAAGAAAAAGATCCAAGAAGATTTGTGACTAAATTGTTTGGGATTTGAAATTATAAGTCCATTTTATTACTGGTAAAATCGCTAGACGATATCATTATTGATGAACAGTCTCAAGTCTTTGACTGGATTAGTTGAGTCAGATCGAATTGATGTTCTTTGGTTGAATTTTCTTTCTAATTGAAACACGTCTTCCTGTCGATCCTGCCCTGTTCTAGGCGGCTTAAATTCTCCGGTTGGAGGGGAGCCTAGCGAAGAAGCCTTAACAAGTTAGAAATTCAAAAATTTTGCAGGGCTTAGATTCAGCCCTGCTTTTACAAATTCCATTTCTGAAGATTGCTATTCCGTTAAAACTGATCGATTATTATGATAATCAAATCGTTCTAATAACGCCTTGGCGACCTAGCAGGCTTATGCTTTTTGTAGCATTCCTGACAGTATACAGGCCGAGATCCGTCTGGTTTAAAGGGAACCTGGGTCTGACATCCACAATCTGAACAGGTCACATCGGTCATTTCTCTTGGGCCTCGGTTGAAGCCATAGCTGCTGTTTCCATAACTTGCCATATATTTCACTTACCTTTGTATCGATTCAAAAAAACCGATACTGCTACAAAAACATCTCAACAAAATTCTTTGAATCAATGCGATGCAGCTTTATTATAAAATTCGTATCTAGGTTAAATATCTGTCGGTTCAGGTGAATGTCAATTAATCGCACCTTTTATCGAACTAACCTGATTCCTGAAACGAATCAGCACAATGATGGACAAACTTTTAAGAAAGTTTTGAGGGTCGTAATATC
>JALHSR010000342.1 GCA_022865315.1 Methanotrichaceae archaeon
GACCAAATGCTGGAAATCATCGGTGACCGATGCCCGCAAGCGGAAAGAGCGATTAAGCGTTTTCAGAATCTATATGCAGAAGTTGTGAGAGCGCTTTCACCACCTACTAAGCGTGGCAGACCGCCTAAGAAGAAATCACGATAATACCGTAGCAGGGGGTTCTTATCACTGCCCCCCCCCCCTGCTCAGTTTTCAATGCGTCCATTCTTTTGTTATTATGTGCGGGGGTTCGGAAATACGCCTATCCTTAATCAGGCATTTAATTGGCTCTCTGCAATCGTGTTGCATTGAAGCTAAGAATTAAAAAAGGTTTAGTCATTTTCTGGCCAAAAAATTGCTTATTCCTTCAAATCCCGGCTTGCTTTGAAATCAAAAGCTCTCTTTCATAAAGGTTTGCAGTTAATTTGGGTGCTTGCAGCTGGATCATCTTTTTCTGTCCCTGCCTGTCTTGGCCGTTGAGCCAGTCTATTTGGGCGGATCTTTTGGAAGGCAATGGTTCAATAATTCTGCGAATGCGAATCAAGGTTTGGGAACATGGGGCAATTTGCCTCTTGCTGATCATCTCTGGTAATAGTGGGTTATCCAATAACACATTCACTTTCAGCTGATTGATTAAGCCATTTTTTTTTCACGGTTATATCCTTGTTAACTATTGCTTGTTGAAGACATCAGTTGGATCCTGAGCTTCTTGAAGCTATGAAATCGCACTTTCTTTGATTTCAATCTCGATAGTGGGATTCTTAAGAGTCCCATCAACAGCTTCAGTAAGTTGACCTCCTACAGTCACCAATCCAAGAGATGTTATTATATTGTTGTCCTGACCCTAGATCTGGATTGCGATTCTGTTGTCAGGCGCCATGGACTGGAACCAGTTTGATGGCATCACAAATCTCTTCCACTCCTTCTGGATACCGGTCATCTTTGGCTGGAACCTAGTGTCTGTCCAACTCGTACCCGGTGGTTGCACCATGCACATAGCTCTCGCAGACATGGAGGGCGAAACGATGTGGTAGAGTGCGAAATGGTATTGCCCGTCCACCCCGGCAAACTGGTTAAGGCAACATAGAATACGCAATTAGCTTCGTTTTGTAGGACCCCTCTGACCAGAATACCAGAAGATTAATTATTGAAAACTAAAATTCTTATCTGAACTGAAGGTGTTATTGCATGAAAAAAACCGAGCTTTTTCGTCTTATTTTGAGCATTGTCATCTGCCAGATGGCAGGCATTATAGGATCAATATTCACTACAAGTTCAATGGCGAGCTGGTATCCGACTCTAGTTAAGCCATCTTTTACTCCACCTGGATCTTATATTGGATTGATCTGGATTGTTCTATTTACCCTAATGGGCATCTCACTCTTCCTTATCTGGAGGGAAACTCCCGGCAATCCGGCTGCCAGGATTGCGCTATATTTTTTTGCAGCTCAGCTTATTGTCAATGTTCTATGGAATGTAGCATTCTTTGGCCTACAGTCCCCGATAAGCGGCCTGATAGTCATCGTCGTTTTATGGATCTTGATTCTCATTAGTATTATCAAATTCTGGCCCATAAACCGTACAGCGGCACTTTTGTTGATTCCATATATCGTCTGGGTGAGCATTGCGGCATATTTGAATTACTCCATCTGGAGATTGAACCCCTAAGTAAAGGCTGAAAAACATATTGATACGCTGAAGGATGGGCGTAGATGCTGTCTCAATGAAATGGACCGAGACAGCCGTGCTCTGAAGAAAAGAACTGGGTTTATAGGCAGATCTCTGCGAAATCAGGTAGTGGCTCAATCCTATGCTCACGAATCCTCAGACGCCCAAGAAGACTCTGCTGAAGATCTTCAATGCCCATCTCGGCAATACAGAGGTCAGGAGGCGTTCTCCTGACTCGGTATGGATAGATCTTAAAGTAGGATGGGTTGCGTTGTAAGTTATTGAAAATTGCCTAGTATCAACTCTACAAAAATTTTTGAGCTATTCAATTGCTTAACGATTATTGAGTTTCCTTCCAGCGGTACACCATCACAACCCAGAATCGGATATTATCATGATTTAGTTATGCCCATCACATTCATATTAATGCAATTACTTGTGAAGAACCTATCATAAGCTTGCGAAAATGCATAAATGGGTTAAGTCAAACCTGGACTTTTATTTGTTTATTAATCTCTGAACAGCTGTTTCTTTTCCAGGGGATCATTCTGGGCATTTTCTTTCGGTAATCCTCATACTCTTTGCCGAATTGTGCCATCATCCTGCTTTCCCAATGCAGCGACCCGAGATATAGGTAGACTGAGGTCAGTATGTAGATTACAAACAGTCTCGTTGTCATAAAAGGCGTCAACCAAATTGAGATCACTCCCGAGAGCAAGAACGGATCCCGGACAAAGCAATAGATTCCCCGATTCCTGAGAGGTTCTACTTCTTCTGCTTTGCTTAGTTGCTGGCCGATAGAAAATCGTGGATATGCATCCCTAAAGCCTAACATAATTCCCAGACCGGCTAAAATCTGGCCAAAAAACATTAACCACCGCCATGGTGAGCGAACTACATAGAGTTTTTTTCCTGGAAATAGAATCATCATTAAAACAAGCGGTATAACGGTAATTGCCGCGATAAGAATGAAAAATTTCATATACCATCGGTCCATTTCCTGTCCAAAAAAGTGCCAAATAAAGATCTTAAACTGCCTGCTTGCCAGAAGGCTATGTATAGTTGCGAAGGCTACCAAGTAAGCAACTTGGATTAGGATGAACCAAGACATAACAGCAGAACTCCTTTTTTTCAATTGATTGCGCTTATATTTGAGTTTATTGTGCCGAATTTGCTGTGTTATCAATTACACTCTTTTGAGGCTAAATCCAAAGTGCATTCTCCAGACTATTTGGGAGATATCAAAGAAGAAAATCTCGAAAACCTATGAAAGGCAATGGTACCTATCCTGAGCCACTTGATCGATTTCTTTTTGACTTATCCTTCATTTTATGCTAGGTTTTACGGTCAACTAGGCGCATCTCTTGGTACTTCCTCGAAGTAGAACAAAGTCGAACAAGTAGACAGACGAGAAGCTGGCCTGGATCCGTGGCTAGTTGGATCATTTTAAGCGCATCTTGCGGGATCGAGAGGATGGAGCGACGTTCAATGAATCATATTGCACATAGATATCGTTCCTCAACCAAGCTTGCCTAAAATGAGTGATATAAGGCTTATCTTGATAGTTCATTGAAATCCATGATAGCCTATCTGCGAAAATGCTTTAAATCTTAGGTACTGATTGTATTTCCTTGCCGCATTTAAGATGATCTGAGGTAATTTTCATGAAATTATCATGGCCGATTCTGGCTGGGCTTATCATATTGTTGTTTTTATTCTTATGGACTCTCTATGGTGTATACATGTCAAGGTCGGTGTCTGAAGCTCGTTATGAGGTCTCGGAAATCTTGGAGAATGAAGTGGAAATCAGGGCCTACCCCGAGGAAATCTGGGCCACCACCGTTGCAGAGAATCAGAATGATGCCTTTAGCCCATTGTTTAGATATATATCCGGAGATAATGCAAGGGGTGAAAAGATCGAAATGACTGCGCCTGTTGTGACGCCAACACCACAACCATCCGGAACGGAATCCACTCAGGGTGAAAAGATCGAAATGACTGCGCCTGTTGTGACTACGAATACTGAAAAAGGTCAATTCATGGCTTTCATAATGCCGGAGCGGTTCGATATCAATAGCATTCCAAAGCCTTCATCAAACAGTGTCAAGATCGAGTTGGTTGAACCAAGAAAGCTAGCCACAATCAGATTCTCCGGTTATGTGAACCAAGAGAATTATAAAAAGAATCTGGAGCTATTGAACAAGACACTTGAAAATCGAGGAATCTCCACAAAGGGAGAGCCACTATTGATGCAGTATAACGATCCCTTGACTCCCCCCTTCCTTCGCAGAAACGAGATAGCAGTCCAAGTAAATCAATAACATCGCTGGATATATGGAAAACGGCAAAATCGAGAGTAGAACCCAGCGTCCTATCTTGATATAAGTACTCAAGGCTGCCGGCAAATGATAAGAGATGAAGGATCAGAAGGAATTCGAAACATTCTCATGATCTGGTTAACCAAATGCGAGATACGAAAGACAGGATTAATTGAGTTGAGTTATAGAAACTTTCATCATTTTATAGATCGAAAAGATTCCTGAGGGATATAATGAGCAATTTGATTGAGGTTGCCAGAGCAAAGGAGTTTATGGATGGCTCAACGAAAAAGGTCAAGGTCCAGGGTACAGACATCTTACTAGCAAAGGTAGAAGGCAAATATTACGCAGTCGATAACAGATGCCCTCATTTTGGCGGGGATCTCTCAAAGGGCAAACTCGATGGTTATATAATTACCTGCCCTAAACATCAGTCAGAATTCGACCTTAAAGATGGCCATGTTATTCGCTGGACAGATTGGTCGGGAATCAAATTGAATTTGGCCAAAGTTTTCCGGTCGCCCAAGGCCCTTAAGACCTATTCCGTAAAAGAAGATGGGGATAAGATTTTTGTGGAGATAAAGTAGACAAATTAGTATTTACGACATTTTTCATTTCATGTGGTAATTAAGAATTACTGAAGAGACCTGGGCATTTAAACCGCCCTTCATATCCTAATTCTCTGAAAGTCTTCTCCGAAGAGGGTATAACCTAGGGTCTCAAAATTAGATTATCCCTTGAGATTACTCCTCATAGCCCTTGAAAACATTTCGACTATTTAACTGAATCCTCATATAAGCCTGTATAACGCTCGATGATCAGTTGAACTGTATACCACATTAAGATAGCCATTAAGAATTGGCTCAAGCTAAATTTGTTAGATCGCAAGACACCTTCGGATTTGTTAGATTAAGAAAGGAGCGCAAAAATCCCTATTAGACTGAAATAGATATGTTTCAGGCGTTTCAGTTTATCTTCAGAATGGTATCAAGGAACATTAGATATTTAAAGCAACAACGAATTAGATGTTAGAAACAATAGAGAGGGTGATTTATATAAGAAGATGGTCGATTGCGCTATTATTTACAATTGCATATCTTGCTTTGCAAGCGCCAGCAATGGCCCATCAACCTTTCTTTGAAGATAACGATATCAAGGCTGACAACCCATGGCTGATAGATGATCCCACTATTTCCACCGCAGTATATGCCACGCTTGAAACGCCGAATGATGTAGATTACTACTCATTCAATGGAAGCAAAGGTCAAGCTATACTACTGAGCATTACAATCCCTCAGATTGCTGGGCAAGAGAATTTTACGCCCACCTTGGCGTTGCTCGGCCCAGGTTTGCCTTCAGGCAATTTGCCAAAGCAGGTTACAGCACAAACGAATACAGGTGTTCTGATTCTACAACCTGCAAATGCAACGCCTTTCTTCGAGCCCTTCAGCCGCACATCCTACTGGACACGTCAAGAACAATATATCACATTGCCTGCCAATGGTAGTTATGTAGTAGCAGTCTGGGATGGAAAAGGGCAGGTTGGTCGTTATGTATTCGTGATAGGTGATAAAGAAGTATTAGGAGGCGATCCGGCCTTTCCGCTAAAAATGAAAGACTACTGGACACCTTTTGTGGCACAAGACAATGCACAAGTGACAGGTCTAATGCCAGATGGTAATGAATCATCTGAAAAGCGCATTAATGGTAGTATTAACTAACTTGGGCTCAAGCCTAATGGGAATGATACTCATCGAGGATGGGCCAATTCGCTCATAGTGGCGGCAGTTAATATTTTTTAGGTGGCTATCTGATGATCA
>JALHSR010000343.1 GCA_022865315.1 Methanotrichaceae archaeon
AGAGAGTGCAATTGCACGTCAAGTTCTTTAAGAGTTTCACTTCCTACGTTTTTCAGTTTCAATGTTAGCCAGTGTGTTCCTTGACCTATCTTCGTAGGGTTCAATTCATACTCGATAGGATACTTTGTTCTCAACACTTTGTTTACCTCCTTTCATCTTGTAAACTCAACTTTACGTGCGTTCGAGTGACCGTACATTCAAATGTCTCACTATTGTGCCCATTCATGTTGAGTTGCACTACTCCCCAAGATATATTATCATCATTGACTATTTAGAATTGGCGGCGGTACAATGACTTACCTACTCGCTTAAAAGATCGAATAAAGAGAGACTTCTGGATGCACAAAATAAATGATAGATTACTATATTCCAACAGTTGAAACTACGAAAGGTGTAACCTACCAGCGGCACGCAAGTGAACTTCCCTCTCGAACAACTGCCTCTCCGTTATACGCTGCCTGATCATCTTGTCCACTTCCTAGATCTGGATATCATACAGCTATCTCAGTTCTTTTTTATGTCTCGCAATAACCGAAAGTTTTATATTGAGGCAATTGTCGTAAATGGTATAGGCAAAAGTCGATAAAGGTTTAACACGCCTCCTTTTCCTTTCTTGACTTTCGCCAACCTCCTCATTTTGATCAAGAAATACGATAGGCAACACATTCCTTGAAGATCCGACCAAGCTTGCCGATCGTGTGTTCTACTTCAAGGAAGGCTCTCGAGACTCACCCAGACTGACGGCCAAGACTGACAGAAGATGAAGGTTCAGAAGACGCTGGAGGCGTTTTCGTGATCCTTGCGTAGCGGTTGGGGCATCAATCGTGATATTGTCAATCCCAGCCTGTTTGAATTGCAGGCTGCAAAGGAGATCCTGGCCGAGGTATACGATATCCAGTTATCATAGGTGATTGAGACAATTCAGCAGCGCATAATCTACAAATTGAACGTTCTTTTCTCCATTTAAATCGCAAAGGTCAGCCCGCATCAAAATCAAAATAGCAACCTATATAATAGCCTCCAAAGCTAATATGATGAATGCCCTCTAATGAAATCCAAAGAAGAAATCTATGGCATACTTGAGCCAGGTGGTGACGATAGCAAATATTTCGATCCTTTTATAATATCATTAATTTTGTTAAATGTAGCGGCAATTATACTTGGATCGATTGAAGTTATACGTCTTCAGTTCTGGAGATATCTCTTTTATTTCGAAGTGTTTTCTGTTGCTGTTTTTTCAATTGAATATGTATTTAGGCTGTGGTCTTGTGATGTTCAACCTCAGTATAGAGGTCTGAAAGGACATATCAAGTACATGGTAACGCCATTTGCAATAATTGATTTGCTTGCAGTGTTGCCGTTCTATTTTGGGATCTTGCTTGATTTAAGATTCTTACGGATCTTCAGAGTGTTTAGGATATTCAGAGTAATGAAGCTTGGGCGATATAATGAAAAGATAATGCTCTTCGAAAAGGTATTTTATAACAAGAAAGAAGAGTTATTGCTATCTATTTTCATTTTATTGATAGTCATGACAGTTTCGTCTATAATGGTGTACGAAGTGGAACATGAGGCTCAACCAGAATCATTCGGATCTATACCACAAGCTATGTGGTGGGGGATTGTGACATTAGCAACAGTGGGATATGGAGATGTTTACCCTGTAACCGCAGCGGGTAAGGTAATCGCTGGAATAGTGATCTTATTGGGAATTGCACTATTCGCATTACCAGCAGGTATTTTGGCATCTGGTTTTTCTGAAGCGCATAGAGAAGAAAAGAATAACCGTCCCAAATGCCCAAAGTGTGGGCGATAGGTTTACATAATGCATTTCCCCGTCTGCAATACCCTGCGTATTCGTATGACGGAAAACAAGTGATGAACTTCAATCATAGAAAATTAGAAATGATCTGACATCCTCAGTATTGCTGTGAAAGGAGGGTCAATTGTTGAGACCAACATCGTCTTGCCCATCTATAAGAGAAATAAGTTTATGTGACGGGCATTGTGACCACTATATGGCTGATCACAACTGCGAAGTCTGGTTCTGCGAGCTTAATGCCACAAGTGGATGCGTAGACCTTATGTGAGCCCAGTATGTTTCTTCGATGATCCTCTTGATTTCTCGACAGGATACCTTGCATGACTTTCTTCCAATTTCTTTGTGGCTGCTTCTATGAGATCGATACCAAGATCATGAGACATTGACAGCAAATAAATGAATATATTAGCCATCTCCTTAGAGGCTCTCTCTTTGATCTCAGGTGTAATCGATCCTTCGCCTACCTGCCATCGAAAGTTCTCAAGCAGTTCTGCGGCCTCTAAAGATATCGAAATCGCCAAGTTCCGAGGTGTGTGAAACTTCTCCCAGTCACGGTCTCTTCTGAATTTTAGAATCTCATCAATAGTTGGTTTATTCTGTCAGTCACTTGATTACCTCAGAAGGTTGAGTCTGCACCTCTTTACACGAACGGTCACCATTTCCGTCTGTCATGTCCCTAACAGGAATTGATATACATTCTTGCAGAGGATGATAAACGATACTTTATTGATCCAAAGAGACAATAATTTCGTCGGGATGGCCTTCATGAACGATGAACAAATAAAATTATTGCTTGATAAATTCGTAGTTTCGGAAGAAGCACGAACATGGAAAGAACAAAGATGGGAAGATCATAAACGATGGAAAGAATGGATAGACCCTTACAAATTGGAGACTCTTCCAGATGATGAATTGAAAAACAAATTTTTGGAATACTTCAATGAGGGCGCTGGAAGACACCCATTTAATGCCATTTACAGGGACAGGATTGTCAGAGACATCAAAAAATTCAGAGAAGTAATAAAATTTTTGCTTGATGAGTCTATTCCAGTAAGAGAAAAATTGAATAAAATCCTATATAAGGATGGAATATATCATATCGATGGTATTGGCAAAGGTCTTGCCACGTCAATTCTAATGGACTTAGATCCGCAGAACTATGCTATATGGAACAACAAAACAAACATGGGATTGGAAGCTCTAGGTTCGAGTCCGCAATTTGCGTGGGGAGACGATTGGGGTACAAGATATGAAAAAGTTATGAAAGTTATCAGACATGTTAGGGAGTTAAAGCCAGAATTAAGTTTCTTAGAGATTGATCACTTTTTGCATATAGTTTCTGCAACAGAAGAAGGTAAAGAAGCAGTGGAGGCATTAATTGAGGGCAAGGAAATAGACGTTCTCGTTTCTGAGACGATGAGCCAAATATCGACAGAAAGAAAAGAGATGGAATTTGTGATGGAGAAATACCTCGAAGAGTTCATTGAAGTGAACTTTGACCGAATAGATTTCGGAGCAAAGCTTGAGCTATATCAAGATGAGGAACACAGTGGAAGACAGTATCACACCAGTATTGGAAATATTGATTTATTAGCTATAGATAGAGATAACAAAAAGTTCGTAGTCATAGAGTTAAAGAAAGGCAGGAGCAGTGATGAGGTGATAGGACAGATTCTAAGATACATGGGATGGGTAAAAGAAAATTTAGCAATGAATGACTACGAGAAGTACGATGTAAGAGGAATTATCATATCTAAAGAGAAAGATGACAAATTAGAATATGCTTTAAAGATGCTGCCAAACACAAATGTATTCTTATATTCAGTTTCCTTTGAGTTGAAAGATCCCCTAAGATCTCCAGGATAACAGGCTGATCGGATAAAGATCTATCTAGGAGTTACTGAGGCTATGCCGGCTAGATCGTTGTGATCCTTAAGCGATCTACTCCTGCACCCCTAATTATAATAATTCATAAATTAGAACTCATATGGTCCTCCTTCGTCAACTAGGAGCACCTTCTCAAAGTTCTTGTCAAACCAATCTCTAGCTTCAGTATGTATCGAAATTATATGCTCGGGGCCAATCTGATCGATAATCCAAGTTATGTCATCACCTGATGCATGCCCGGACGCATGATAGCGGCCATCGAAGCATAGGTTGTAATCGGCTCCCACGCTCTTCTCCATTGAAAAACCACATGGACTTATATTGAATCCGGTTGAGCCAGTGCCACAACCGCCTAAAATCGATCATGTAGAAGGTTGCCTCATAACTTCCTGCAACTCAGATATTGCTTGCTCGTATTTGACCTAATATCTTTCTCCTTTTTTATGAATCTTGGCATGAATTCAATACGCTGCGGTCTATTTTTACAGTATTGAAAAAGCTTTAAGCAGATACGTTAATATCTTGCCATGCAATTAGAGCAGCTAAAATCGAAATTAGCTCAAACCCTGGAAAACATAAACACTAGATGGCCAATTTTGCGGTCGGTTTGGGACTCGCTCCTAACTAAATTCTTTGCGCTAATCAGATTATCGCTGCTTATCGTCTATTTCACTAACTATTTTCTCGGTTTAGCTGTACCTCTAGTTCCACCTTTTATCTGGGCATCCTCTGAGAACGCACGTTATATAC
>JALHSR010000344.1 GCA_022865315.1 Methanotrichaceae archaeon
CTATCGAACAATAACAAAAAAAAGGGGATTCAAGAAAATTTGGACGTCAAGAGAATAGAAATGAACCCTGATTTTTGATATTTCATTGCTGATGCAGGTTAATAGGAGTCCTCGACATTGTTATACTATACTAATATTTTTAAATTAATTATTGATTATTTTAATTATTTTTTTGTAATTAAAAATCTAATTAATTTATTTATGTACTAAAAATCTTACAAAATAAATTTTGTACATAAATTAAATCATTATTATATACATAATAATTATTTCTCTTAAAAAAATATAATTTTTTTATATTAATTGTAATAACATAAACCAATTTTTTGCTAATGGAACCAGGCCATCCAATCCTTGAGACATAGTAATGAACTAATTGATCGCTATTCGGAATTCAACTAGCTCAAAGGTGAAATTCCATCAATTTCGCTCTTTCTATTCTTATAAACTATAAATATGAACTACAGCTCCCATTCCAAACCCCCGATTTTGCTAACACGATCGTTCCAAACAGTATATGAATTTACCCCCTATGGCGCGTATACCCCTACTTTACGAGGAAGAAATATCATTCAAATCATACAAAATCTAAATTCATATTACATTCATATATGTTATAAGATTGATATTTGGTTTAAAGATTATTTTCGCTTATTTTTATAAATAAATTTTTCCCCTGACAATCATGGAAAAACAAGCCAATAAATATATGATAAAATTAGATTCATAAAATAGATTATAATTATAAAAGTTATTTCATATATAGTTAAGAATTATCGATTAAATACAAGTTAATAAATAAATTCTTTAATTTTCATATATACTATATTATATATAACCAAGTTAAATTGTTTGTAATATAAATAAAATTTTTATAAGATAAATTTATTTATATTTATAATTTAGAATTTCTCTTTGAGATTCCATATTAGTCAGAAGTGAGAGTTATGAATGATAATTATTTTCAAAAGAATTATTAATAGATTTTTTATTCATTATAAAATTTAGAAGTAACTAAATGCCATAAACTTTCGGCAATCGAACTCAAAAGCCAAAAGTGAGCGCATGGCTCACACTTTAGATTTTCATTTAATCAATAAAATCCCACTAATTTTCATTCTGGCAAAATGGCTTCGAGTATATAAACCGGAAAAAGTAATCAGCAAATAAAAGACTTGCTGAAAATTATTGATTTCGAGTTTTATACTATCTCACGTTGCAGCATCTTTACCGCTAGAAAGAATGTCAAAATGAAAAAGATAAAAAGTGCAAAGAAATCAGGGTATAGAATATCAGTTAAGGAAGCCCCCTTTAACAGAATCAGGCGCAAAGCGTGGTTTGAGTAGGTTACTGGAAATAAATAGGAAATCGGCCGTAACCATTCCGGAATAGATTGCAGGGGCATCCATACACCTGAAAGAATGATTTGCGGCATTATCACTAGTGAAATGAACTGAATAACCTGGAATTCGGATCTGGCAAAATTGGAGAGGAAGGCTCCAAGACTCAAAGCTCCTGCGGCCACTAATATGATCACCACGAAAGCCACAAGAAAACTGCCGCGCATAGGCACTTTAAAACCTAAAACAAGTACTAGAAAAACGATTGCCGATTGGAAAGTTGCCACAACGCAAAATCCTAGAATATAACCAGCAACAAACTCTACTTTTGTTAGAGGTGATGCCATTACTTTCTCCAAAGTGCCCTGTAGACGTTCACGCAGAAAGGCGATAGTGGTAATCAGAAAAGTGAAGAAAAATTGGATATCCCTAATAAAGCAGGTCCCACTGAATCCTTGAACTCCAGATCATACCCATAAATATAACGAGTTACAAGTTCAGGAGGTTGCTCCTGCAATATTGATCCTGTCAAATTAGAGAGGAAGGTGCTCAATATTTTTTGGATGCCTTTCTGCAAACCTACCTCTGCTTGAGAAAGAATTGCCGTTGCTACCTGTTGGCTAGTGCCATCTATTAACAATCTAATCTCTTCATTTCCTAATACGATTGCGCCATCAAGCATCTTTCGAAACCAATCTGTTAGCCTCTGGTTCTGTGGCCAAGAATTTCAAATAAAATGTGCCAGAAGACTGCAAATGTTCTAAGACTGATTGTTGAACATGCCGTCATCGAGTTCAACGATTCCCAGATTTATGCCAGTCAGAGTGCTGGATAAAGAATATCCAAAGAGGATCATCAGGATGACGGGATTGATTACTATTAGGGCTATAGTCCGACGGTCACGCTTGATTTGTCGGATTACCCTCTGCCCAACCAAGGCAATTCTTCGAATGGATGAGACAAAATACTCTGGCGACGACCTGACTCTGGCATCCACGCCGTACTCAACCTGCCAACGTTAGGAAAGCCTCTTCCAGCGTAGGTTCCTTTAGCTCGAAACTGAGAGGCTTTAAGCCCTCAATCGAGAGGACTTCCTGCAAACTTTCTCGTGATGGCAAGGGAATATTGATCAATCCACCTTCAATTCTGGCTTCAAATCCCAGATCTTTCAGCTGAAAAACATAACGTTCGGGATCCTTGACCTTCAATTTCAATAACGTTAATAATCCTGCGATCCTTTTGAGATCTTCTGGTTTGCTCTCCACCATCATCCGCCCAGCTCTTATGAATCCCGCCAGATCGCAGCGTTCGGCTTCCTCCCTTATATGGGTTGAGATAATGATTGTATTACCAGCCTCCCTGGTTAGGGTTCTAAAATAATCCCAGAAGCTTTCCTTTGTGATAGGATCTATCCCTACTTTAGGCTCATCCAAAATCAAAAACTCTGGGCTATGGACCAGCGTACAAGCAAGAGATATCCTTTGATGCATCCCACCACTCAACTTGCCAATTAATCGATCACGAGTTGAGGAGAGACCCACTATTTCCAATACCTCTGCTATCCTTTCTTTCAGTTACCGGTCACGAATTCCATAGATACCTGCATAGAATTCTAGATTCTCTTGAACCGTGAGATCCGGATAAATAGGCCTTTGTTGAGGCATATATCCGAGTCTTGAATATATCCTATTAATGCGTTTAATAGGGCTCATCTAGCACATAAACCTCGCCAGAGTCAAGCTTGATAAGGCCCCCCATCAAGCTCCTCATCAATGTAGTCTTGCCGGAGCCGTTAGGACCGAGCAGGCAGTATGTAATACCTCTTGGAATATGAATGGAAAGATTATCAAGAACGCAAAGATACTCGAAACATTTCTTGATTCCTCTTCCAACTACTGCATATTCTCCTCTTGTGAAGGTACCAGAGTTTTTGCCTTGCTACTCCAAATTGCCCTTCCATAGCCAACTCATGGCTGGTTAGTGATTGATCCGGCACCTTTTATCCTCCTATGTCTGATCCAAAAGATAACAATTATTGCCAGTGCAGCGATCCCTAGAATTGCTAAATACAAATAACGCTGTGCGAGGCTAGGCTCCAAGAATATATATACATGATCGCTGTCTCGTAGATTTTTACTGTAGCTATCAGAAAAATCGAAGTTGAGCGTAAGTCGATAGGTTTTGCCAGGAACGGCATCCTTCGAGACATCAATTGTATAGATCAATTCAGCCTCTTGTCCTGGATTTAAGAACGGTATAGGCGATTCGTCCATGTTAACATAAATCCCTGCTTCAGGTCTGAGTCTTGCAAATACATTTTTGGCTGAATCATATCCTTGATTCTTCACGATAATTTTGATTATGTTGTTCTTAGAATTGACACTGAGATTCTGGGGGGATATGTTAATGGCTTTGATATCTGCACCGCTCATTCTATCAACAGTTAATGTTAAAGGAACCACCTGGCCAACACTCTCGTACCAATAATAGACATCAGGGCTTGGAGGACTATCAGGATTGCCCACAACGGCCACATCTTTCTGATAAGTATAATTCACGATGGCTTCAAGCTCATAATTGCCGGGCTTTGTATCCTCGAAAATCTCAATCGGAAATTCCAATCTGGGTGAGACCTGCCCATCCCTTAAGGAACCTCCGTAGGCCACTTCTCGCTTGATCTCCATAGAGCTACTGTTTAAAGGAACTAGTCTTGATCGAAATGTCTTTGGTCCACGGCTTCTGACTTTCCAGCTCCAATTCGCGTTGTGCAGCTTGCACTTCCTCCGGACGGTTTGTAGCAGGCATATTATTAATCTCGAAGGCGGATATGTTACCACGGTTGGTTAATGTCAAGATTAAAGAAGTCATATCACCTTGATAAACATTGGAGCGTTCCAAGGAAACCTGAAGATCAGGTCCTCCTCTAACTTTGTAAAAGTCGTCTGAGAAATATCAGGGAGGATTTAACGGCGAAGGTCCTTGAGCAATGATTTTGTTGGCCAGCAAAATCAACAGAAATACCGCCAGAAAAAGCTTTTGCCAAGATTTGACTGAAAGGCATCTCATGGGGAACCTCGATTATATTGGCTATCTGGAAAGACAGTTTAAAACTAATAGTTGAAGTTATCAATAAATCTGACGACCATAGCTATGATCACGATCAGTATGCCAGACTAGTTCGAATATTAATGTTGGCAGATATCATTGGCGGCTATAGACCACCTCTTCGAGTGATATTATAATCCTTCAAAAAAGTCTTATCGCTCGAATAATGATGCTGAAGACGAATGACTGCGCCATAATTGGAAATAAATCATGAGGTAATTGATTCAATTGAATCCTACATTTAATCAAATTATTGGCTCTGCTCAACAAAGCACTTTCTCAAAAAATTCAAGATAATATTCAAGTAGGATTAATTGATAAAGTTAATAGAGCTTGTATTCTGCTATGCATTGCTTGGTAGTTGGAATATCGAGCGCATTCAAGGTGAATAATATTAAGGGGAGGAGTTCAAGCTTAGCGCCTTGTATATTTAGATTGGAATGAGGAATGACAAATGTCAGGTAGAAGCCGTAAAAAGCCAAAGGAGCTAAAGGATCCTTCACTATGCGAAGCTCCTAAGCCAAAGAAAAGGGGAAGAAAACCTGCAAAGATAAGAGAAACAGGACTAGCTAATAAATCACCCAAGATCATCGCACAATCTAAAGAAGAAGTTGTCACTCATGGTCCTGTTTTAGGAAAGCCTTCCATGATACAGAGCTCCTACGGCAATAAGGGCAACTTCGAATTAGTCGTGCCTCTAACTATAGGTGGAATAGGCTATTATTGGAGGGACAACGACCAAGATGAACTGCCATGGTATAGACCCATTGAGTTCGGCACTGAAGCCGGACTGCTCGATGGAGTTTCACTTATTCAAAGCGACTTTGGCGAGTTAGGCAATTTAGAGCTTGTCGCAGTAGATAATGGCGGCCATAATCTTCTGCACTTCTGGCGAGAGTCCGGTCCTAACTTCGATTGGCATGGACCTAATCGCATCTCTGAGAAGGCATTGGTTCCTCTATTCTCTGGCAATCCAGCTATGATACAAAGTAATTTCGGCTGTAGGGGCAATTTTGATGTGGTTGTGCCAAGAGCAGAAGGGGGTTTCTCTTATTATTGGCGGGACAATGACGATCCAGCATTGCCCTGGTATGGACCATTTGACTTTGCCACTGATGCAGGCATATTTGACTCGATTGCTTTAATTCAAAGCAACTTCGGTGAGCCAGGAAACCTTGAACTAGTGGCGCGTTCTGATGACCAGCTTTTCCATTTTTGGAGAGATTTCGGGAAAGAGATTAATTGGAACGGGCCTATTCCAATCGATACAGGAGTTGCAGGAACTCCCTCACTGATCCAGTGCAGCTTTGGAAACAAAGGCAATTTCGAACTTGTTGTGCCGCTATCCTCCGGCGGCTTGGCTCATTATTGGAGAGACAATGACGATGTCCATCTACATTGGTATGGACCTTTTATGTTCGCAATGAATATGAACAGAGTAGAAGGTGTTAGTTTGATACAGAGCAACTTTGAGGAACCAGGGCATTTGGAACTCATAGCTCAAGTAAATGGCCAACTAGCTTTCTTTTGGAGAGATTCAGGACCAGACTTCAGATGGAACGGACCGTACTACCTGACGAGTTAAATTTGCCGGGAGCTTTAGATTTTTTGGAGATAGAATATTATTTGCCTCTAATGCATGGGTCGACGATCAAATAAAGAATAACATTTATATTATTTTAATTTTTTGTTATATGTTTGCGAATTATAACATAACATAATAAAAATAATGGTAATCTATTTATATTCTTAGATCCCTTATTTGAATATCAATGAATTCACATAAATCGTCGTATCATCCAATTGATTATCATTCAGTCCCTCCATCTCCCGATTTAGAGAAGAAGATAATGAGAAGCAAACAGAGATTTCTCAAGGGAGAGGCTTTGCCAAAAAACATAACCATGGACTTTATGGATCTGCAAAGTCTCATTCTAATAACGCGGAGGCCTGCTTCAAGTCGAGCTCATACCCTAGCCGCTCAGCCACCTTTAAGGGCCCCCCTAGTGGGAGAAAGAAGAGCGCTAGTCCTTTTAGTCGACTTCCACGATAATGCTGCAAAAACCCCTAAATCCTACTACGAAAAAATGCTATTCTCCAATGGTTCGTACCCAACAGGAAGCCTGAGGGATTATTATTGGGAAATCTCATATCGGAAACTTACTGTGACTGGGGATGTAAGCGATGGATGGTATAGAGCACCACAATCCTATTCCTACTATGTCAATGGAGAATACGGCTTGGGGTATTATCCCACAAACGCCGCCAAGCTAGTAGAGGATGCTGTTGACCTTGCAGCGAAATTCATCGATTTTGCAAGATACGATAATGATCAGGATGGTATTGTAGACGCATTGTTTATTGTGCATGCAGGACCGGGTGCAGAAGTAACTGGAAATCCCAACCACATCTGGTCGCATATGGCATTCTTAAATAGCAAATCCGTGAACGGCGTCAGAGTGAGCCGATACGCTATGGAACCAGAAGATGGAAAAGTAGGAGTTTTTTGTCATGAGCTGGCCCACGTATTCGGGCTGCCTGACCTCTATGATTACGATATAGATTCATCCGGTACCGGAAAATGGGATCTCATGGCCGCGGGAAGTTGGAACAATGAGGGTCATACACCTGCTCACCCTGTCGGATGGTGCAAAGCAAAGCTAGGTTGGTTAACCCCAGAGGTGATCAACGAGTCCCAGCGAACGATCACACTTAGACCATCGACGTTTTTTCCTGAAGCGTATAAATTGCCAGTCGACGGCGATTCAAGGCAGTACTTCTTGATAGAGAATAGGAAAAAAACAGGCTTTGATAGCTATATCCCCGGGGAAGGGCTTATGATACTTCACGTGGATGAGAACCGGAGTGACAACAACGATCAAAGCCATTATTTAGTTGATATTGAACAGTGCGACGGGAAGCGCGACTTAAATAGAAATATCAATCGTGGGGACGAGAGTGATCCGTTCCCTTTCAATTCAAACAAGACTTTTGCTGCTGATACAGAACCAAACAGCAGCACTTATGAAGGCCGTGACTCTAAAGTAGCCATACGAAATATTCGGTTTTCTGGAGAGGTGATAACGGCCGAAGTGAGTGCTGGTAAAGTCTCGTCATTTGGCTCCAAGTACGATAGGGATATATCATCACAAATGGTTGGACGCTATCGTCGATGGTTGGCAGATCGGTTTTTATATCTTAGGTACGTTTGAGTCGTCCGATGTATAGGATACTGGTAACGAATGACGACGGCGTTTACGCTTCTGGTCTCAATGCCGCTGCCAGAAGCCTAGAGGGACTTGGTGAAGTTATTGTAGTGGCGCCGTCTGGACAAAAAAGCGGCGTTGGTCGGTCTGTATCCGTCTTCGAGCCATTGCGCTTCGCTAAAGTAAACCTTAATGGGCTGAGAGCCTTTTCAGTTACCGGAACTCCTACGGATTCTGTAATAATTGGAATTTTTGCCATAATGAAAGGCCAGATGCCGGACCTAGTTGTCTCCGGAATCAATGTAGGGGAGAATATCAGCACAGATACTGTCACTACAAGTGGAACCATTGGAGCAGCCCTGGAAGCGGCAAGCTACGACATTCCTGCTATCGCAGCTTCTATTCAGGTAATTGACCAAGGCGATAAATTCGACCTACATCATGGTACAAAATATAGTTTTGAGGTTGCCTCCAAGCTAGTTAGAAGATTGGCTTCCAGGGTGCTTGAAATTGGTCTACCAGAAGGAGTAGATATCGTGAACGTCAATGTGCCGACAGGAGCAACAGAAAAAACTGAAATTGTAGTCACGAGGTTGGCCAGAAAGATATTCAGGACCGCAGTCCAAGAGAGATTTGACCCGCGGGGAAGGCCGTATTACTGGATCGATGGCGAATTGATATGCTTTGATGCTGATGGTACAGATGTACAGACAATTTATCAGGAGAAGAAGATATCTATAACACCTCTCACGCTGGATTCCACCGCGAGAATCGATCTGAAAAAGATGGAAGATTTGATCTGAAACCAATAGCCACCAATTCGAGATCTCGTTTCTATTAGATCATGCCTTTTGTGCTAGGCACGCCTATACCGTCCTTTTCGGCTGATTCCTTCAAAGCCAAACCAAGAGCTTTGAATATGCTTTCAGCCTTATGGTGATCATTCTCTCCATAGAATCTAACATGTAGAGTCAATCGGGCTCCATGCGTCAGTGCCTCTAGGAAAGCTCTAACTTGTTGGACCTCGAGGTCTCCGATCTTATCGCCACGAAATTCTCCAGTGAAGATATGATATGGTCTACCGCCTAAGTCTAATGAAACTTCAGCCAAAGATTCGTCCATTGGAACAGAAGCAGAACCATACCTGCGTATTCCGCTATGGTCTCCAAGAGCTTGGTCGAGAGCTCGACCGATAGCGCTACCTATGGCTTCACCGCAATAGTAGCCTCCAGATGCATGCGCTTTCAGATTCAATGAGCCTGTACGGGAGAAGGCATGAAGCAGATGGTCTAGAAAAGCCAATCCGGTTGAAAGTTTAACATCACCTTGGCCGTCTAAATCAATGCTCACCATTGCCTTAGAGCCTCTACACACAACTTCCGACTTGCCTCGCCTCAAATTAATCTCCTCCCAAGGGCTTCAAGAGTCTTCTTAACGCTGAGCTTTCCGGTATAGATAGCTGTACCTGCAACAGCGCCAGCTGCGTCTATATTTCTCAGGGCTAAGACATCTTCCACACTCGTTACCCCTCCTGCCACTACGACGGGAATGTTGATCGCTTCTATAAGCTGCTTAGCGGGCTTGATATCTATTCCCTTCTGTTGTCCCTCCACATCGATATTTGTTGACAGAATCGATCCAGCACCTTTTTGTTTGTAAAGCAGCCCTAATTCAATTGCTCTCTTGCTCAAAACCTTCTTCCACCCATCAGTGGTCACGTTGCCCCGCCTCACATCAAGAGCAACCATTATCCTTTCTGAGCCGTATTTCTCTGCAAGCTTCAATACAATCTCGGGATTCTCTAGAGCAGCCGTTCCTAATATCACCCTATCCACGCCTAACTCTAAGAGTGCTCTTACATCCTCTTCGGTTCTAATCCCTCCTCCGACCTGGATGAATAGATCAAGTTTGCGCACAATATCATTTAATATTGGAGCGTTGATCCGCTTCCCCCGAATTGCTCCATCAAGATCTATAATATGCAAATGGTCTGCTCCTTCAGCGACCCAGCGTTCAGCTTGAGCAATGGGATCGTTCAGAGCAATTACCTCTGTGCCGGGCACTCCTCCAACTAACTGAACGCACTTGCCATCCTGCAGATCAACAGCCGGGAAGAATGCAAAAGTCATGCTATCGAGTTGATAGCTCCTAGCTTAAAGAGGTTATTAGTGTTTCAATTCATGAAATAAAAAAAATGCCCACTTTTACTGGCGGGCACCGCTAAATCGCTTTTTCGCTCAAGAAAAGTCGGAAGTTTTGTTGATATTATTGAGCATCGGCAAATGAGCAAATGAATCATCCCAATGATCCCAATACAACAATTCTATCCACTTATTGTCATGCCCAAAACCGTTTCGTCCTAGCGTATTCTCTCTCCGCCTTCATTATATCGCGGTAGAATTCTTGCTCGTCCTTTTGCAGTTTACCTACCACCCGTGCTGCAGTCTCTGGACCAAGACCGTGACTAGCTAAAGCTATATCAGCCGTTTTGCCGTAACTTAGAATAAGATTAGCATTCCTATAAACCCGCTTTGTCCGTCGTCGGTCTTCCGCATTCTTCCTCGTCCCCGGCTTCTTGACCACCTTTATTTCCTCTTCTTCCCAAGGCTTAAGAGCTGCAATAAGTTTAGATCCGCAGAGAGGGCATTCTGGACGTTCAGGAACTCTTGAAACGGTCCTCAAGGACCTCCATTTCTTGCAGCTTACGCAAAAAAGAATAACTCGATCGTTCATGATCCTAGACTTGAGTAGCCCAATAACTGCTCCATCTGGTTGATCAGGAAACATCACATCTCGCCCTCCGCCTCGACCGCCTACACCTATAGGGCTACGACCGCTCGTTATTATAGAAATCTTGCCTAGTCCAAGCGACTTCAGTACTTCTTTTGCTCTTTTCAAATCAAGCCTATCTTGGAATATTTCCCGCAGGGCCTCTCTATACATGGGTGTGCCTTCGAAAATACCAAGCAGTTTTGTCATGCTCAACTTTTGGTAGTCAACATTCTTAGAAAGTGCCCCGAACTTCCTTGCTACATGAACCATCTTCCACCTGAGAAGTGCCGTGTTCTTGAGCGTCATTTCCAAGATAGGCTCTATATGGTCAGGATTTAATTCAGTAAGCATCGCAGCAATTTCCTCAGCCAGAAAATTTTTTGGCAAAGTTAATTCGATCCGGTAGGGATCCCTCTCCAGAGCTACACTAGAGCCAAACCTAGCAGAAAGAATGGCAGTTAGCACACGACCAAGAGTATCGTTGGTCTTATGACCAAGACAAGCATTTATAGTGGATTCTGCACCATCACATTCAACCATCAATAATGAGTCGTCTGGAACAGGAAAATTGCCATCGATCTGCCTTCTAATCAGATCAACCAATTCGGTTGCAGCCTCTTGATCAACCGGAAAATTAGATAGGAGGAATTTCACAGCAGCCGGCTCACCCCCAGATTCGAATGCCATCCTGATTTTGTTTCTTATACGCCCCACATCCTGGGCTACCTCAAAGGGTACAGGTATCTCTTCCCCAGTCCAGCTTGGGATCTCGCCGCTTCGCTGAATTGGCACCACTTTTATCTCTGCATCTTCAATCTCAGTTATCTCCCATATCTCACCTTTTGTTACAAAAGTTGCACCGGGATTTGCATAGCTAACAACAAAAGCTTCATCGAGAGTTCCGACTGATTTCCTTCCAACTATGTCATAGATATTGTATCTCTTCTCGTCAGGGATCATGGATATATTTTCGTAGAGATACTCCCTACACCTACGTGTTCTCTGAAGATTCTCGTTCTGCATTCTTGTCAATCTATGATCCTCAATCTGTATGGCAATATTTTTCAGTTCTTCAATTGTCAAATCCCTGAAAGGATAGGCTCTGGTCAGAATTTGATGGGCACGTTGCAGGCTAATTTCTCCAAAATCCAACTCCATAGCAACCAACTGATTTGCAATAACATCTGCCGGCTTCTCATGGATATCGATCCGTTCCAGTTCATGAATAGCAGAACGTCGAGAAATAGCACAAGCTTCAGCTATATCATCAGGACCGGTGGCAATTATGGTACCTGACGCTCGACGGCCAATTCTATGGCCGGCTCTTCCTACCCGCTGTAACAGCCTTGAGACCTCTCGAGGCGAACTATATTGAATGACATGCTCTACATCACCTATATCCAGACCAAGTTCCATCGAAGAAGTGCAGATCAAACCACGCAACTTGCCGGACTTAAAGTTCTCCTCTGCCTCAATTCTGACTTCTGCTGAGAGACTCCCGTGGTGAATTCCAATCGGTTCTCCGAGCTGGTTCAACCTAGAGCCCAAAACTTCCGCCGCCTGCCTAGTGTTCACAAATATCAGGCATTTCTTTTCTCTGACTTTGTCCCTGATCCAACGGATCTGGGCAGCAAGTCTTGGATCGGTTTCTAGCATGCCTGCTAGAGCACAATCGGTTGCGTTTGGCTGAGGACTAACTACCAAGAAATCACTGATCCGCTCCACATCTGCTTGAATGACTCCATAGCTCCTGGTAGTTCCTACAAGAAATCTTGCTACCTCATCGGGTGAACCTACAGTGGCAGAAAGACCAACCCTCTGGAACTCCCCTGCAATTTCTGCAAGCCTTTCGAGGAGAACAGCCAACTGAGAACCGCGTTTGGATGAAGCCAGCTCGTGCACTTCATCAACCACTACTACCTTTATATTCGATAAGTTCGCACGGAGCCGTTTTCCAGTAAGCATCACCTGTAATGTCTCAGGCGTAGTGATTAGCAGATCTGGGGGATTTAATGATTGCCTTCGACGATCGCTTTTGCTGGTGTCGCCATGCCTAACCGCTATGCTTATGCCAAGACGCTTCCCCCAATCCTGCAAACGCCTTAGCATGTCTCTATTCAAAGCGCGCAGAGGAGTTATGTAGACAGCATAAATTCCAGATCGTTCTCCAGACAGAATCCGGTCAAAGATGGGAAGAACCGCGGCTTCAGTCTTTCCGGTACCTGTCGGCGCAATCAAAAGGATAGTCCTACCCTCCAAGATCTGCGGAATTGCTAATTCCTGGGGTAAGGTCGGTTCGATGATCCCCTGCTCTGCCAGCATACCTGTTATGCCTTCATTGAGCTCATGGAATGCGCTCACAAGAAATAAGTCCTGAGAGATATATGAATACCTTACGCCAAAAACGATTGGAATTTCTGTCGATAGTCGTGAGGAGGGAAGATCTTGATGCAGGTAACGGTTATCGGAGGGAGCGATAGTGTCCTTGATGTGTACATGACAGCTCGAGATTTGGGCAAGAAGCTAGCTGAAAATGGACACGTCGTAATTTGCTGTGGATTAGGCGGAGTAATGGAAACAGTTTCCTGTGGCGCTAGAGAAGCAGGAGGAATAGCTGTGGGCATACTTCCCGATGAGAAAACCGAGGCTAATAAATGTATAAAAATAGCCATAGCTACAGGCATGGGACCTGCCAGAAACGCCATAATAGTGAAAAGTGCTGATGCGGTAATCGCATTGCTGGGGGAGTATGGGACTCTTTCAGAAATAGCTCTAGCGCTCAAGATGAAAAAGAAGGTAATTAGCCTTAAAGGCTGGAACATACCTGGCATTGAAAAGGCAGACACGACTGAAGAAGCGGTGAGCCTTTTAAAATAGGGCACCTGGATTTAAATTTCTTAAGCGGTTGATATCCTGAATCCATGACCAAAATTATTATTTGATGCCGATATCGATTTTTTAATTCAAATGCCGACAATCCATAGATTTGCCATGAATAATCCATTTTGGTGAGCCAGGAATTTTCTTAAACTATAGCAGACCTGCGCTCCGTCTTCCAGGCGGTTGCATTTTTGGGATCCAGGTTCATCGCTCTCCTGTAAACTTCATCGGATTCGTTTGACCTCCCCATGTCAGCTAGGGCCTTACTCTTGTTGTACAAAATAGCCGCATTCTGTGGGATAATCTCTATGGCCTTATCGTAGGCTTCAATTGCTTCTTCATACTTTCCCAAATTTAACAATGCATTTCCTTTACTATTCCATGCAGCTACATCTTGCGAGTCTAGTTTGATTGCCATGTCAAATGCTTCAATAGACTTATTGAATTCCCTCAGCCTAAATAGAGCCAAACCTTTATTGTAAATTGCATCAGCATCTTGTGAATCTATTCCGATGGCTTTTTCAGAAGCTTCAATTGAGTCGTTATATACGCCTATCAAAAAGAGCAGTTCTCCCTTATTTTTCCAAGACAAACCATCTCTCGGATTCATCTCAACAACTTTTCCAAAGGCATTTAAGGCCTCTTGATATCGGCCCAAAATTTTCAGCGAGACTCCAAGAGCTTTCCAATAAAGTACATCCGCTGAATCAATATCAATTGCCTTGGAATACGACTCGACGGAATCATTGTAGTTCCCCAAACTGACTAGAGCATTGCCCTTATTATACCAAGCCGAAGCATCCGTCGGTTCTATCGCAAGAACCTTATCAAAGGCTTTAATGGCATCTGAATATTTTCCCATATTCGAAAAGACTATACCTTCGCTTAACCAAGCGTCGGCATCCTTCGGATTAACCTCAATAGCAATATTATAGGCTTTAATAGCTTCATCATACTTGCCTAATTTGAAGAAAATTATACCTTTATTGTACCAGGAAGCTTCATCCATTGGATCGATTTTGATTGCCTCGTCATAAGCCTTCAGGGATTCATTATACATTCCCATATTTGAGAAAACATTTCCTTTATTATACCAAATTGCTGCATTTCTTGAGTCAGATTTTAAAGCCATGTCGTAAGACTCGATCGCTTCTTCATTTTGACCAAGATTTTTTAGGGCAACTCCTTTACCATTCCAGGCATCTGCATTCATCGGATCTTTCTCGATGACTTTATTAAAAGCCTCAAGAGAATCATTGTATTTTTCTAGTTCATTGAGAGCTAAGCCTTTGTTGAACCAGGCAACAATATATTGAGAATCGATTTTTAATGCCTTATCATAATTCTCGACCGACTCATTATACTTATGTAATTTATATAAGGTGAGCCCTTTATTACTCAAAGCGTCAACATTTTGAGGATCTAGCTCGATTGCCTTATCATAAGCTTCTATCGATTCCTCATATTTGCCAATATTAAAAAGTGCAATCCCCTTGTTATACCAAATATTTGCATCTCGTGGTCTGAATTCTATAGCCTTCTCATAAGCATGAATAGACTTCTCGTACTCTCCCAATTCATAGAGCATATTTCCCTTCTTATTCCAAACTGTTGCATTCTGTGGATCCATCTCGATAACTTTGTTTAAAATTTCGATCGACTCATTTCGCATTCCCAAATAAAATAAGCCGACGCTTTTATTATACAAGATTTTTGTATCGTTAGGATTAATCTCGATACCTTTCTCGTATGCAGCCATGGATTCGTTATATTTGCCTAGCTGAAATAACGCCCTACCTCTACTATACCATGCATCTGCACTCTTGTTATTCTGCTCTATGACCTTGTCGAAGAATCGAAGTGCCATCTCATAGGCCCCTTCTTCATATAATTGATTGCCCTTAATGAGCCAATATTGGGTGGCGTATTCCTCTGCCGGAACAGAAATCCATAACAAGAAGATTGAAATCAAAGTGATGCCTGCTTTGGCTTTCAAATATACCCTCTCGACTGTAAAACAATACAACTTGAAAGCGATAAAGCTTACGTGAGATCGAAAAATTAAATAATTAATTTTATTTTTAAATTTTATTTAAATTTCCCTCTAACGCATTGCCAATTTGAAGGTAACGCTCATTAATTTATTAAATCCAACAGCAATCGATCCATATAATATATCATCAGCCAAAGCTCGAATTTTTAGTTTTAGCGAATAAATGGATTGGTTGAACCAAATGATGAAAAAATTTTTAAAGACACTTATAAAAATAAAATTAGTCTTTATTTTGGCCGATTTTCCGATTGCATTATAAAATTCCACTTAACTTAAGCTCGGACACGAATTCTGCGATCTTGCCTCCCAGCTTGGGCTCGCCGAAATCCTCGAACTCGTATGTGATGAATGTTGAAGGCTTGTTTATAGTCATTATCTTTATTAAATCCACAGGCGTCGCTATTATTTTAGAATCGTAATCTACACTGTTAATGGTCTCTTCGAGTTCCTTTATTTGTTCCGAATTATAACCTAAAGCTGGTAAAACTGGCCCAATATGGTCATACTTGGCAAATGTTTCCTTTATAGAGCCTAAAGCAAATTCCTTAGGATCGATAATTTGGGCCGCCCCATGCGTCTCAGCAGCTGCCTTTCCTGCCCCGTAAGGCATACCACCGTGAGTTAAGGTTGGACCATCCTCGATCACAAGTACTCTTTTACCTTTTATAAGATCTGGTTTTTCGACTTTGATCCGAGATGCGGCCCGGATCACTACGGCTTCGGGATTCAGTTTAGCCGCATTTGCTTCGATGCTCTTGATAGCCACTTCTGAGGCAGAATTCACTTTATTAATTATTATTACATCAGCTGACCGGAAATTAATAGCACCAGGATAATAATTAACTTCATGACCTGGGCGTAATGCATCGGCAACAGTTATCCAAAGATCCGGATTGAAAAACGGCAAATCGTTGTTGCCTCCATCCCATACAATTACATCAGCTTCCACTTCAGCCTCTTTCAGGACGGCCTCATAATCCACCCCGGCAAATACGACGGTTCCACTCTGTATATGAGCCTCATATTCCTCTCTTTCCTCAATTGTCAAATGAGCGGAATCTAGGTCTGAACGACAAGAGAACCGCTGCACAATCTCCTCTACTAAGTTGCCGTATGGCATTGGGTGACGGATAACAACAGCTCTTAATCCCAACGACTTGAGTTGATTCACAATATACCTAGCCGTGGGGCTTTTCCCAGCCCCCGTTCTGACAGCGCAAACAGCTAAAATTGGCTTAGCGGACTTCAGCATGGTTCGCATTCCTATAAGCTCAAAGTCGACCCCGGCTGATAGGATACGATTTGCAAGATCCATAACAGCCTGGTTACTGAGATCGCTATAAGCTAGTATGCATCGATCCACCTTGAAACCTCGAAATATATCCTCTAAATCCTCTTCTGGCCAGATGGGAAGGCCATTTGGATAAAGAGATCCGCTTAGTTGAGGCGGATAAGATCGGCATGCAATATTAGGTATCTGGGCTGCAGTAAAGCCCACAACCTGGTAATCAATTCTATTGCGAAAACTACACTGAAATCATGAAAATCCCGGCCAGCCGCACCGAGAATCAGTATTCGCTCTCTGTTCATAAGACCCTCTCAATATTGATGCTAATAACTTTTTATCGACGATATTATGCCAGAAATTTGAACTGAGCAAATTTTGCCAAATGAATTGTTAGGTAAGTCCCTCCCTTATGTTATATCTAGCATTCTCGAATATGAACCACATCTTCAACTCGTAGATCGTTTAAGAAATGCGAGAGCACTTTTCAGTCTATCTCATAACGAAGTACTTGAATTTTAGATTTTCAAGCAAATGTAGCCCTCTTCGTCTAACCGATGATTATCATTAAAATTCAATCTAAAGGATTCAAAATTGTTTTGCTTAGAAATTGCAGATTTCCAGCAATTAAGTGCTGATTCCAAAAGGACGATATATATCTTTTTCATTAGGCCCTCACCCAAAGGCAACTAAAAAATGTTAATAGGAACTGATGTTGGCGGAACGACTACAGATGCCGTGCTAATTGAAAATGGCAAAGTGGCCAAGACGTCCCATACCCCAACAGACCATGATAATCTAATGAAATGTCTCCTAGGTGCTTTAGATGAGCTTGTAAAAGACGTGCAAGTAAACAAGATTGAGAGAATTGCACTCAGCACGACTCTAATCACAAATATGATTGCCGAGGGCAAAACTGATCCAATAGCTTTGATGCTCATTCCGGGACCAGGAACTAATCCAGCTGATAACAACCTCGGAGAGGATGTTTGGGTTCTAGACGGTGCCATAGATTTTCGTGGACGCGAAATTCAAAAGCTCGACGAAACTCAAGTCAATGATGTCGCTTCCCAAATCGCTGCCAAAGGTTTTCGGAAGGTGGCACTTGTTGGCAAGTTTGCACAGAGGAACCATGTTCACGAGTTAAAGGCTGGCGAGATAATCTCTAGGGCTTTACCAGATACTCATATTGAGCTAGGACATAAAGTCTCCGGCCAACTGAACTTTCCTAGAAGAGCTACAACAACTTTGCTGACCGCAACCACAAAGGAAAAGTATAAAGAATTCGCTAACCATATGGCCAGCGCTTTGCACCAAAGGAGGATATCCGCCCCTATTTTCATTCTTAAAGCGAATGGAGGCACGTTACCTATTGATAAATCAATTGATTTACCTGTCGAGACAATTTTTCCGGTCCTGCTGCAAGCATCATGGGCTTAATGGCACTTGCATCGCCCAACCAGACATCTGTAATGTTGGATATTGGAGGAACCACAACCGACATCGCATTAGTCCTTTCAGGGAAGCCTCTGCTCTCCTCTAACGGTGCCAAGGTCAACTCATTCTTAACGCATGTCAGAGCCTTTGCCTTGAGATCAGTGGCCATTGGAGGAAATAGCTCTGTGAATATAAGGAACGAAAACATAACATTAGGGCCTCAACGTAATGGACTGCCCATGTGCATGGGCGGCCCCAGACCTACACCTACCGAAGCAATGAGGTTTCTAGGCATTACAGACTTGGGCAACATTGTCAAAGGCTCAAAAGGCCATTGCCAACTTGGCTATGGAGCTTGGCTGTATGCCCGAGGAAGCAGCCCAAAAAGTGATCGTCCGGATGATCGATAAGATCGTCCAAGAAGTTAAAAATATGTTCTGGAGTGGGAACCGGATCCAGCCTATAGAATTTGGGAAATTATGAAAAAGGAAAAGGTTAGAGCACGATATATAATAGGAGTGGGTAGAGCTGCTCCACCTCTTATACCATTGATAGCCAAAAATATGGGTATAGATGCGATTGTGCCTGAGTATGCCCCTTTTGCAAACGCAATTGGTGCAGCCGTGGCACGACCTACTCTTACACTGGACCTCAATATCGATACTGCACGAGGAGAGTATTTGGCAGCTGAGGAGGGCATAATCGGAAAGATCTGCAGCAAGAATTTGAACCAGAAGGATGCAGAACAATTGGCTCGCAAACTTTTGGTCGAAAGAACTAAACGACTGGGCATCAGCGAATATGCCGAGGATGCTGAAATATTATATAACGAAGTCTTTAATATTGTTCACAGATGGTCAAACGTAGGCAGATTAATGAATATCAGGATGGAGATACAAGCTGGCATCCTGCCCACTTGGAGGTGCTAATAATGGCAGTCTCCAAGAATAAAAAACTGGCCTTATATTCTTTCCTGCTTTTGATTGGGCCATCTCGCCTACACATCCTGAACGTGAGGAACGACTGCTCTATACAAAAGATCAGATATTTGAGGAAGGGCTCATGGATCTGCCTCAAATCGAAGAATACAAACCAAGATTAACAAAGCTGGAGGATGCTGCAAGAGCACATTTCTGCGTTCCAAATGTTGAAGCTCAGATCACTGATGCTCACTTGATTTGCAGCGGGAAGCGCACTCGCCTTGGTGGATGCTTTAAAAAAAGATGAGATACGAAACGGCTTTGCACTTGTAAGACCACCTGGCCACCACAACGCGGAAGTGGTATATGGTAATAGGGGCTTTTGCAATGTCAATAATATGTCCATATGGTGGAATACCTCCGCAGCAGATATGGCCACAAGAAAATCGCCATTATAGATACGGATGTACATCACGGTGATGGCACACAAGATATTTTTTGGCATGATCCTGATGGATTATTCATCTCTTTCCATCAGGACGGCAGAACGCTTTACCCAGGTTCTGGTTTCACAAATGAGATAGGCAGGCCAAAGGCTATTGGAAAAACGCTCAACATCCCTTTACCTCCCGGAACCACTGACGAAGGATTTCATTACGTTCTTGACAGCTTCATTTTTCCTGTCCTTAGAGTGTTTGGCCCGGAGATGATCTTGAATTCTGCTGGTCAAGACAATCAGTATACTGATCCGTTAGCCAACATGAGATTCTCGCATCTGTGTATTAGAAGGAGGCTATGCCATCGAATCTGCTCGTCCTTATGTAAACACTGGCATAATACAAGCAATGACCGGTCTTGACTATTCATATGTTCGTGAACCAGAATACGATGCCGGAAGATTCGTTCAGTCCGAGAAGATGGTCACTTCAATAGAATCCACTATTGATAAACTCTGGGACATATGGGACCAACGAGATGATATGGTTCAAGACGCATTATCAGAGCTAGAGGATTTCTATCGTAGACGAAAACGTATATTCTATGACACAGATATGATAACCGAAAATCAGGAAGAATCTGTAAGACTATGCGAAGATTGCCTGGGGTATAAAACAATTTCATCCACTGCTCAGAGAGGCTATGGAATCCTAAACAATGCCTATTGCATATCAATCCCGCGTAATGCTCTTGCTCTACATGCAAAGCCGACGCCATAAAGGAGTACAATGATCGTATCGATGACCGAAGATTCAATTTTATCAATTTACAGGATAAAAAGATTCAGAGAATTATTTGGCATATGAGGTCGGAGTCAGAAACCAGAAAACCTATTGATCAGGAGGCATCAAATTTTCTCTCATAAATCTTCGATTTCTTTTTTCGGTCATATAGGTGATCTGTAAATGAGAAGAGCTAACCCAGACGAACTTGAAGCTGCCGCTTCAAGAATAAGCATTGAAACACTCGAATCTACCAGATTATCTATAGTTTCGTGCTGCAATGAATATATCCGGTTGTCTGATCTCTTTGCCGCTATGCTTAAGAGGATACCAGAATTTGAACTTCATAAGTTCGCTCGCGCTTTTTTTCTGTGCCTCTTGGGCCATTTGCCTACTAGACCCGAAACATGTCCTTTTTGCAGACAGTATGGGAATAATAGAAGTTGCACTGGATGCGGTTATGCAATAACTCATGGCAGATGCGATAGCGAAGATTCTGCTTTCAATCTATTCATTGAAGCCTTCCAGGAACTTGGAAAAGCCATTTATCAAGAAACTGAAAGGCTACGCTGCCCGCCAGAGACGGCTAGATTGACTCTTGAGACGTCAATCATTAATTCTTCGGAGGCCTCAAAAAATATGCTGAAGGAACTCGAAAGAGCATCTGCCTTTGGTCTTATGAAGCTAAAAGCTCAATACATCGATCACACAATCTGCCTCATTCCTCAAAACATCTTTTCTGAAGAGATCTCAAAAAAGTGCCTCGAAGTTAGGAAAAAGCTGAAAGGCTATTGGTAACGGAAAGATTAATTTCAGAGCTAACCATCCATTCCATAGATGCAAATTTGCGATAATAGTGAAATAAAAAAGTGTGCACTCATTATTGCTGCTTTAGCATCGTTCCTTCCGCCCTTTATGAGCGCTTCAATAAATATTGCTCTGCCTGCAATCGGTGAAGAATTCTCCTTAGATGCCGTTATGCTAAGCTGGATAGCTACATCTTACTTATTGGCGGCCGCTGTCTTTATGGTGCCTTTAGGCCGATTGGCCGATATCAAGGGATTAAAAAGAATTTTCATCTACGGTTTGGTTATATACACAATTTCATCGTTTCTGGCATCCTTGGCGCCATCATACGTTTTCCTTGTCGTCACAAGAGTTATACAGGGTATAGGAAGCGCTATGTTATTTGGGACTTCAACAGCAATCTTAGTCAATATCTTTCCATTGGGCGAGAGGGGGAGGGTCTTGGGAATCAATGCCTCCTTTGTCTATCTGGGATTGACCCTCGGCCCTTTCATTGGAGGATTACTGACCCAGCATCTGGGCTGGAGGAGCCTTTTCCTAGTTAATGTTCCTTTGGCGCTTATTCCTCTGATGCTGACAATCTGGAAGTTGGATGGTGAATGGGCTGACTCCAAGAGTGAGAGCTTCGACCTTATGGGCTCTATAATATACAGCCTCGTGCTAGTTTGTGCTATGTATGGTTTTTCGCAGCTGCCTGACACTAAAGGAATTATTATATTCCTGATCGGAACAGCCGCATTACTGATTCTAATAAAGTGGGAATCCAAGGTTGAATTTCCTATCTTGGATGTGAAATTGTACCTGAATAATCGTGTTTACGCCATTTCCAACCTTGCAGCTCTAATAAACTACAGCGCCACTTTCGGCGTTGGATTCCTCCTAAGCCTTTATCTCCAATATATCCAGGGACTAGAACCTGCTCAAGCCGGCCTTGTCCTGTTGATACAACCACTTGTAATGACTATATTCTCTCCATATTCCGGAAAGCTTTCGGACCGCATCGAGCCTCGGATAGTAGCCACGATCGGCATGGTTATTACTTTTATAGCCGTCTTGCTGCTAGCCTTCATAAGTTCGGATACAAAAATCAGTATGATCGTTATAGATTTAATGCTGCTGGGAATCGGCCTGGCGTTCTTCATTTCGCCAAATACTAACGCAGTTATGTCGTCTATTAATCGTAAACAATACGGCGTGGGTTCGGCTACACTTGCAACAATGAGACTAGTAGGCCAGGTAACGAGCATGGGAATCATAATGTTAGTTTTCTCAATCCTCCTGGGTAAAGTGGAAATAACAAGCGAATACTACCCGTTGTTCCTTTTGAGTTCGAAAACGGCCTTTACCTTATTTGCTATACTTTGCTTCATTGGAATATTCACATCAATGATCAGAGGATCAGTAAGGAAAATTAACTAAACTTGAAAGTATTACAAAAAATTCTCCCTTTAGGGCAGAAATGTCAAGTCAGATGTCTTTTAAAAACATTTTCATATAGCCCTTTAACATTCTCTCCAGTCTTAGGCATCTTTGGGAAACCTTTGAATTCCATGGCTGTCTCAACATCTTTATTCAGCTTGAGCTTATACTGACTACGAGAATAGAACCAACCTTTTCTGGCATAATATCGAGACAGGTACTCTTGTTCCGTTTGACCAGGCGTTGGCGTGAGCAAGCCGTGCTTCTTATCTAGCTCAGCTAACTCCATCATGGTTGTATAGCCTGACCTGCTTATCACAAACTTTGCCCTATTCATCAGCTCTACTTTCTCTTCTGTAGATACGTATGAATGGAGAACGGTATGCATATCCAAATTTTCGTGTCGCTCTGCTTGCGGACTTCCCAAGAGAACCACCTTCTCACCTGGCAGCTTTTGAACCTGTTTTAAGATAATTTCTTCGAGTTTGGTTCTTTGAGGTTCTGGCCCTGATACGATTAATAAATAGTCCAGATCCAGATCTATATTCCTCTTTTCCATGCTAGTAAGAATTCCGCAATAATAGGATCTCGCATTTGTCATTTCACTCTTCGAACAAGCAAGCTTTCCGCTGAGGCTGTGCCCATTAGGCCCTATGTCGGGTACTATTATGCCCGTAAAATTAGTATGAAATAGGCTGTTGACATACAGAGTTAACAGTTCAAAAGGATAAAGATAACCTGGCAGACTGAAACGGAGCTGATGCGTAATAAAGTAAGATGGAGTGTCCTCAGAAAAAACACCCATCCTATTATCACTTATAATAATATCATAATTATTTTTATCTAGAATTTTTTCATTGAACCTCTTGCGTTCATTTGCCAAAGCTTTCATTAGGAGAGGCAAATTGACGGTAAACTTGGGTAAAAAGAATCTTGTGGAGCTATATGGAGCAGGATAATCTTTAAAAAGAATGAAATTGCAATCTGTGAATTCTTTTTTGAGAGCCACTAAGGCATTCCCGCTTGTGGCTATTGTCACTTCATGACCATGACTCAAGAGCTCTTTAATTATAGGAATATCGCGGGTTGCGTGACCAAGGCCCCAATTTAGAGGACTGACAAACGCATGTCCCATATATAACTCAGCAATTTCCTAATCGTATAAAATCTTTTCTCGAATTATTATTGTCAAAGCATCTTTTTTTATATTGATAAAAATAATTTCTTCTTTAAGATCAAATGATGATAGACATAGAATGGAGATATTCTACAGTACATAAGTTTAATTTATCAACCAATAAAAAACTAAAATTTAAAGTTGCCTTTTAATTGAACCTGCAACCAATGCCGATATTTTGTTGAGTGGTATTATCACATTTCCTTGCAGTTTATTGCAGGCAATCCAGGAGTTGATAGATACGCAAACAAATAGAACCTCTTTTGGATTATCAACGCTCTTTGCGATAAATTGAGCAACCTCATTTTTATCGCAGATTCTCATTTCATGGATCGTTTCAATTATAGAGAGCTGCATTAAGGCTCGCGCCTCAACCACCTTCACAAATTTGTTTTCAAGTTTATTAGCTTTATAATTTTGGATATGGTAAAATAGACAATAAAAATTCAAATCTCTGTAAATACATTGCTTATTGCATTGATCGCTGTCGATATAACCAGAACATTTATCTTATCCGTTTCGTGGTTATATAAGTCTCAATAATAGTCGATGGTATGCATAATTACTTTATGGGTAAATTCCGCCGCTGCGAATCTTTTTCCATTTGGCTGTAGACTATTGATTCCTGCATTTATATAATATGAATAATTCGAGGATTACTATTTACTCAATATCGCCGAGATTATTTTCTACTTGTTCCCATATTTTCGCTCAGAAACGGCTCTCTTTCCCGAATTATCTTTCTTTTGTAGATATTCCTCGATAGCTACCGCTAGCCTAGATAATTCCAGC
>JALHSR010000345.1 GCA_022865315.1 Methanotrichaceae archaeon
AGGTGATACTGGTAGATCCAAGAAATACGTCTAAGATGTGCTCTCGTTGTGGTATCTTGGTTGAAAAATCGTTATCTGATAGAATCCATAGCTGTCCTCAGTGCGGGCTGACAATGGATCGATATCAGAATGCGGCTATCAACATTCTGAGATTGGGAACACAATCTCTTCGCAAAGGCGATAGAAGCCCTGCCCTTTAGGGCAGGGAGTGTTCACATCTGGTCACCAATGTTATGTTTGGACAAATTCATGCGATCTGTAACTAGGAATCGATTAAAAAGCCTAACGAACCAGCCTCATAAAAAATTTTTCTTGCTAGGCTTGTTAAGCCTCTTCTGGTTTATCATCAGGACCGGGATCAAGCCTTCCCGGATAACTTATCCCTGCCAAAAAGCAGCGGCAACGAGCGGATCTCTCTGGCTGACCATTTATGTTTTGCCATTGATCTCGGTTTTAAAGTTTTCGAATCCTATCGATTTAAGAAAACGAAATTTGTTATTTGCTTCGGCAGTATTGGTTATGGTTACGATAGTGGCCATCGGCCTGTTCAATTCGGCAGCAGATCTCCAGCCTACTTCTTCTGACCAACAAACGGAACTTGGCTTTGTTGAAGTCGAGTCTAAAAACCCTCAAGCTTCGGCCATTTTTGTGATCAATGGCACTACCGGCAACGATGACGGAGTGAAGAAGCTAATCGGGCTTATGGACGCAAAAGGAATGCCATTCTACCAATTAGACGAAGGCACACCTGGTCTCATAGCCAGAGATGATATAGTCATTTTAAAAGTCAATAGCCAATGGGACGAGAGGGGCGGGACGAATACTGATCTGGTCAAATCTCTGGTGGAGGCGATTTTCAACCATCCTGAGGGCTTCACAGGTGAATTGATCATTGCGGACAATGGCCAGGCTCAGTATGGCTCAACAGGTCATGGGGGAAGCTTGAGCTATGCTAGAAACAATGCCCAAGAGACATAACGCAGTCCATGCAGAAGGTGGCTGAATCCTTCCCAGGTCACAACGTCTCCACATACTTGTGGGATGAAATTGCTTCCCAGAAGGTTGAAGAATATTCAAAAGGCGATATGTCAGATGGGTATATACTAGCCGATTCGCCTGATAAAGAGACTGGCATTGTCGTCTCTTATCCCAAGTTCAAGACGGAACTCGGGACCTACATCAGCTTTAAACAAGGAATCTGGGATCCGGTCAATAAGACCTACAATTCAGGGAAACTAAAAGTTATCAACATTCCCGTGCTAAAATCGCACGGTGGATATGGCGTGACAGCTTCGGTTAAGCATTACATGGGCGTTGTCTCCGATAAGCTTACGCGTGAAGCGGGAGGGCGCGCTCATTACGCTATTGGAAACGGGGGCATGGGGACTCAGTTGGTTGAGACGAGGTTTCCAGCATTGAACATCCTGGATGCCATATGGATCAACGCCAATCCCAGAAGCGGTCCGGCAACTTCTTACGACGAAGCCACCAATACTAATGTCATCGCTGCTAGCACAGATCCTGTAGCACTTGACTACTGGGCTGCCAAGAACATATTAATGCCAACCGCCATGACCAAAGGTCGCAGTGACATCTCGTCAATGGACCCAGACAACTCTGAGCCCGGATCTTTTGGAAACTGGCTAAGCCTATCCATGCAGAAGATCAGGGCAGCCGGTTACGCAGCTAATGCTGATGACGAGATGCTAAACGTCTATATTGCCAATAATGGGAATTGAACAATCAATCGCAGAATAAATTTAAATTATTATAAATATTTTTTAAATCAATAATAGAAAATAATGGCATGTATCAATAGAATAACGCATACAAGTTATGTCCGTTGATTGAAGCGCGCAGCTTTGAATTTTTTCGTCGTCGCATGATATTCATCAACCTTAAGATCAAACCGTTATGCAGCTTTTGAATATTTGTTGATTAAAATGAGTCTCGAGGAGCTCATTTAATCGGTAATAAAATTTAGCAACATTAAGAAACATTATCTGATAATAAATATTAGGAATAGTATCCTTCGAGCTTCATCTCTGGAAAAGTATATAGATTAAGACTAATCTATAATGTAATAGAAAATGCTCAAGAGAGAATTGGTTAAACGAGTTGAAGAGGTTGTAAAGCCCAGAGAGGGTGCTTGTGGTATTTGCCATGCTGTAGAAGAGGAGATATGTCGTGCTGGGGGAAAAGTAGTCGCCTACGAGAGACCGGGAGGTATCTCGGCTCGGATTTATGACGATGAAGGAAACGTTATAGGCGAAGGTTTTGGAGTAGTTTGGTCGCCGGCCGTTCTTGCAGCAGAGATCGATGCTGGCCTGATACCCCTTAAGGTGGCAGAAGACCTCAAGAGAGAAGGAATCAATACCCAAGAAGATATTGAGCTTACAGCAGCCTTACACGGTTACGGACGTGTACTTACGGCTGCCGCAATAGCACTGATGACCGTGAAGAACATGGGCGGGCGCACGCTTATTCGGAGGAAAGGTCTTGGTGTGATAGCTACCTTTTTGGATGCTCAAGGAAATGTGATTGGCGAGTCTCCGCCATCCTATTGTCCTACCTGTGCTGTAGCTATAGGAGCGGCCAGAACACCCCTCCTAGCCGAGAAGATCAAAGAAGCTCTCAAGGGTGCTCCAAATACTGGTAAGAAAAAGTACGACCTAGGCATCGAGAATAGATACGAGGTCAAAGGTGGAGCTGTGAAAGTAACTTTGGCTCAGCAGGGAGACAAGATTCTGGCTAAAGGAGTGAGGGGATGTTGCATGGCTTATGGCACAGCCAAGGCCGAGATAGTAGCAGGTCTGGTGCCGGAGGCCAGTGCAGAGCTATTCAGGACCTACTGCAACCTATGTCCTTTCAAACATTGCTGGATGGAGAAGTCCATGGGAGCTACTGGCAACATCATCCTGCACAGGCTTAGCGAGCTGGGCACGGAGATCGAGATTACAGCGGAAGGCGGCATAGTGGCCAGGATACCTGGTCAGGAGGTTGAAGGTCGTGGTACGCTTTGTTCTCTATCCGCCTTGACCAACCTCCTTCTGAGAGGCGATGCCCAAAAGATTCTGAAGCCCGAAGGAACCAAGAAGTGGGAAAGCGACTAGGATGAGGAGATTGGAAAATAATGGTTCTTAGCTGAGCTAAATCCTTCCCGAGACCAATTCTGTTTCTATTTTTTTTTACCAAAACCAGATTACATTCGCTTCACGCTTGCTTCAGACTTTAGTCCTTTACAAGTTCAGGATTAAGCATGATACGCGAAATTCATCATGCTTTTATTCTTATCTTTAACGGTTTAAGCATCACGATAGCATTCGTGGATGCAACGTTATCACTCTTGGGGGTTTTTTGATGGGCCGAAGTTTCGAGAGCGTACGCATGGGGGTAAAAGATGTATCGGGTAGATGGCTGAAGGCGGCTCGAGGTCTGAAGAAAGAAGACCAGGACTATGGCTTGAAGATAGCTGATTTGGCCAGAAGACATTCGAGTGAGGCCTTTTATGCTTTGGATGATCCTCTGGAAGCTGCTCTCTTCTCCGTGCTAGTAGAGATGCTAAAGGAACTAGAAGAGCTATCCGAATCTTCGAAATCTGAACCGGAAAACTGATAGCACAGGTCTCATTTGGAAGCGTCTACATATTGAATTTAGATTCGTCCTGCACACTATTTGTCCTTTAATCCTCCAGGTATCCGACATTAGCATGGATTTCAGTATAATTTCTCTGTAGTGAGATGAGACAGAAGACCTTTGGAGAATTGGATGTGGATTTTCGATTCCTATTACCGGGGCTGTGTGGAGCTCTGGGGCAAGAAGCACGGGCTGACCACAGCTAGCGTGGCTTATCCTCAGTCTTTTTACTTGCACTTCAATGATCCACATTGCCACTGGGAGTTAATCGAAGGTTTGCAGAGTCGGCACAGTGTGAATGAGTGCCGATTCAGGACAATCTATGGGGAGCTGGACGGCTACAAGGTTTATGCTAACAGGAACGTAGCAGATCGGATTGAGAAACAAACAGGTTTAGCCGCCGAGCTCTACAATGTTGATGTAAGACATGACCAGCGGTACCTGGCTGAAAGTGATCTCTTCCCCTGTGGATGGCAGAACGAGTCCCGGTTCGATCCCGATTTCCAGATACCTTTGAGCCAGATAGAGGTAGTGGTTAGAGGCGATCCCAGTCTCGATAAAGAGATCTCTTGTGTAGGCTTCCGAGCCGGCCGCATCAGGAGGCTGGAAGGAAACGAAAACACCGTTATATCCGATCTATTGAACCTCATAAAGGCGCACGATCCTGACGTTATACTCTTTCCCTTTGCCGATACCTGGGTGCATCTTATAGTTAAGAGAGCGAAAAGGCTGGGGCTCGATCTTACTCTGAGTCGTAGCGGCTGGTTCAATAAGATAGCATCTCGGTCTTACTGGAGCTACGGCAAGATGAACTATAAGGATGGAGCCATGATTCCGGACGGCCGGATACTCATAGATACTGCAAAGAGTTTCACTTATCAGGAAGGTGGCTTGAAAGGCGTCCTATTGGCCTCCCGCCTCACAGGTCTCTCGCCCAACCTAGCATCTCGATTTACCCCGGGAACCCTAATATCCAGTTACGAGGTCTTTGAGGCGCTGCGGAGGGGTATAGCTGTGCCCTTTCGAAAGAAGGATCCAGAAAGGCTGAGAGGGTTCCAGGAGCTTAAGGATTGGGATAAAGGAGGTATGATCTTCCAACCGGATCCGGGAGTCTACGAGAAGGTGCATGAGCTTGATTTTACTTCTCTCTACCCCTCTATCATAGTGAAGTACAACCTTTCGCCTGAGACCCTGAAGGAACCGGACAAGAAGGGCTTCTTGAGCACTGTGCTTGCCCCTCTGCTAGCCTTGAGGATCGAGACTAAGAAGCGCAAGAAGGTCGATCCGGAGTTTATGGGCATAGATTCTGTTCTGAAATGGATGCTAGTCACCTGCTTCGGTTACACTGGCTACCGGAACGCCAAGTTCGGACAGATCGAGGTACATGAGCATATCACCTATATCTCTAGGGACCTCTTGATGAAGGTCAAAGAGATTGCCGAGAGCCTGAACTTCCAGGTTCTACATGGCATAGTGGACTGTTTGTGGGTGAGGGGTGAACCCTTATCCAACTTCAAAGAGGCTATAGAGAGCGAGACTGGCATTCTCACCGAGGTAGAATCCTTTGACTGGATCGTCTTCCTGCCACTGGCGGACGGTCTGGGAGCATACAATCGCTACTTTGGCCGTCTTTCTGACGGCAAGATGAAGGTCAGAGGCGTGATGGCCCGGAGGAGAGACACTCCCCAGTACATTAGAAGAATGCAAGAAGAGCTATTCCGGGTTCTGAGCCGAGCTTGCAGTTTGGTTGATTTGCATAGGATGGAACCCGAGTTGTATGATATCCGCAAGAGATACCTGGAGGGTCTGGTAGAAGTAGATGTCAATGAGCTGGTTATACGCCGAAGGCTGAGCCGGCTTAGCTATTCCAGAAAATGCCCGGAAGCATCCGCCGTCCAAGCTCACCTAAGATGTGGTTTTTCGCCGGTGCCTGGAATGGAGATCGGTTATGTAGTCAAAGATGCAAGTCAGTGGATGGTGGACGCAGAATGGAATACCTCGCAATTCGATCACAAATACTATGAGATGCTGCTGGAGAAGGCATGGTCAGAAATAGGTATACTTTTGGAGCAGGTTGATTATGGTCTGAAAAATGGGTAATAAGTGTATTCAAAGATCGTTTTGAAAACAAGATCTAGAGTTCTAGACCTTGCTTTCCTCGTAAGTTATCCATATAACGATGATGCCTATGAGTATTAGCATTGGACCTATAGCCCCTCTAATTATATCCCAGGTGTAGCTCCACCAGCCCAAGCCGTAAATCATGCTCGTTTGGCCGAACCAAGCCGGATCTATCATCGTCCATATGCCGATAAGAAGTACGATTAAGCCGATTAGTATTTTCAAAATATTGTTCATTTGCATCCCTCCTAGATTTCTGGATTTTAGAGTTCCAAGCAGTATAAAGAAATAGCATAGAGAATAAAAGTTTAACGTTTGGACTTCTGTTTTTTTAAAAACAATTTTCGAATCATTTCATGTGCGAATCCAACAAGATAGTTGCAAAAATTTTCCTGATTCGCATAATTCTAGCTCAAATTGGAAAGATATTTTATATTATCGAATTATCCACTCATATCGTCCAAACTCAATTTTCAAAAAAATTTCGGATTATCCTTCATCTATATTTATTGGTCAAATTCTTGCTTGGTCTCCTGCTCTCCGGCATACTTGCTCGTTTTTCCAGCGCATTTCGAAGCTCATCCAACTTTATCGGTTTGCTGATATAATCGTTCATGCCCGCGTCGATGCACATCTCTCGGTCTCCATCCATTGCGTAGGCAGTCATGGCTATGATCCAGGTCTTGAACCCAGCGCTACGGATGCGATGAGTAGCTTCGAGACCATCCATCTGCGGCATCTGAATATCCATCAGAATTACATCGTACGGTTCCCTTTCTAACGCTTCCATGACCTCATTACCATCTGTAGCTACATCTGCTACGTAACCAAGATATTTGAGCATGCTTAGAGCTACTTTCTGGTTTATCAGATTGTCTTCAGCAAGCAGTATGCGTAAGCCATTAGAATCCGATTGGCCTCCTACAACCATCGGAACAGGTTCAGAACTTCTAACCGAAGGCTTTTCCACTGTTAGTAGCTTGTTCAAGAGATTGAAGAGCTGAAGTGGTTTCATAGGTTTTATTAGCCAACCTTGAACGGGCAAATCACTACTCCTGCTATGACCGAGAGAGCTCATTAACACTAGAGGAACCTTTGTGCCATGCCTAATTTCATCAATTAAGGTGCTAATGTTCGTATCAGGCAGTTCGTAATCGAGTAGAACGATATCGAATGATCGACGGTTCCCAATGATATTTAGAACCTCACTGCTGCTAGTAGCTTCTGTAGATTGCATACCGCAAGATGTCAATAAATCTTTGATGATGTTCCTGGTAATGTCGCTGTCATCCACAACTAGAATATGTTTACCAGCCAAGGCGGGTATGGATCTATAATCATGGACAACCTTTGACTCGACTTCGCCAGCAATAATTGTGAAATGAAATGTGGAACCTTTTCCAATTTCGCTCTCGATCCAGATTCTTCCACCCATAAGCTCTACCAGTCTCTTGCTTATGGCTAATCCCAGACCCGTCCCACTATAATTTCGGGTAATGGACGAATCGACCTGGCTAAAGGAATTAAAAAGCATTCTGATATTATCTTTGGAGATGCCAATTCCCGTATCTCTTACTGAGAAATGCAGCTCAGCTTTGTCATTATCTGAAGGAGTGGACTCAGTGCGGACTATTATCTCACCGCGATCTGTGAACTTCACGGCATTATCCAGCAGGTTAACCAGAACTTGGCGAAGCCTTATGGCGTCGCCTACAATCCACTCCTGCACCCCTTTATCCATGAGATAAGCTAGTTCTAAACCTTTTTCCGAGGCCTTCCCTGCGATAAGGTCAAGAGAATCTTCTATGCAAACCCTAAGGTCAAAGGGAGAAGCCTCTAGTTTCATCTTTCCACCGTCGATCTTGGAGAAATCAAGAATATCATTGATTATTGCAAGCAAAGCCTCTCCGCTGCTCCAAATAGTCTCCAAATGATCGCGTTGCTCTGGAGTTAAATCGGTCTCTAAGAGCAATAAAGTCATTCCAATCACTGCATTCATTGGCGTGCGGATCTCATGGCTCATATTCGCTAAAAAATCCGATTTAGCTCTTGCAGCTGCTTCCGCGGACATCTTGGCCTTCTGCAGCTCTTTTTCAGCAAGTTTGCGGTCAGTAATATCACTTATAGTCTCTATGGCGCCGGCAATATTGCCATGGATATCGTAAAGGGCAGCCGCACTCCCAAAGAGGTAGACACCTTCGTCATTCAATTTTGTTGTATAGGCTTCTCCTATAAGCATTCCATCATCTAATCTTTTAATAGTATTGTATTTATCCTCCATATCCTTCCTGTAATTGAGAACCATATCGATTAGTATCGGTCTTCTCTCTCCATAGAAAGGCAGAGCATACTCAAAATTGTCTTTGCCCAACATAGACTCTGCTTGGATTTTTGTCAGAGCTTCCATAGCTTTATTCCAGGCGATGATTTTACCTTTGTCGTCTATGACCAGAGTGGCATCAGGAAGAAAGTTGATAATATCGGACAAGCGCCTTTGCGACGATCTCAGAGCTATTTCCGCTTGTTTATGATCAATAATCTCGTTCTGCAACTCTATATTCGTCTTCTCTAGTTGTTTTGTGCGTTCTGCCACTCTGCTCTCTAGTTCTTCATTAAGCCTTTTGATCTCTAGCTCCGCAAGCTTACGGTCGAATATCTCTTGTTGTGCCTCGCGATATAGTTGATCATTCTCTCTCAAGGCTAGGATTTGGCGAACGATAACTAGTCCGATAATGCAACCTACTACCCATGAGAGCGCGGAAAAAGATATAGGCAGAGGATTATTGTGACTCCAGACGAGGAAGAAGAATGCAGCTGCTGCACATATGTATGGCAGGTATAAAGGCCAGGTTATTTGACCATAATGGGTCTCGATTTTGATAGAAACTGCTTGAGACTCTTTTCTGGTATCCATTATATGGTGTACCGCAGCTAATCCGAGAAGGACGAAACATATAACCCAGCTTGTATCTACTAGCACGTTTCCAGTTGTGTAAAGATCTTCCAAAGTCAATCGAAAATAGGCCGTATCAGCAAAGAGCATAAAAATTATACTTGCTGCTAGAGTCATGAGCGTCTTATATGACTCACTGCTTAGTTTCCTAAATAGGAGTTCAACCAGAGCAAACAAGAGAATCAGATCCATGACTGGATAAGCCACAGCGAGTACTATAGTCACGATATTTTCTTCGGTCGAAGCTTCAATGGTAGGAACGATCAATAGTATCCAAAATATCAAAACGGCGGTGATGAGGACTATGCTAGTGTCAAGCACCATCTTAAGTTGGTCTGCGGGCTTCAAAAGGATAGATGGCAAGAAAAGGATTCCAAGCAGAAAGATAGGATATTGCAATAAATAAAATAGATCTGCAATCGACGGAAATGGAGCTTCTGTCAGAATGACTTCAAGGATGGCAAATATTGCGTCTCCAATTGCGTAGGAGAATTGACCAATAGCCATCAGCAACCATGCTAAATAGACCCTGCGGTCAGAGGTTCTCGAATTTAGCGCAGCAAATAGCAGGCAAAAAGCAGCGCCAAAATTGATCAAAAAGTTGGCTGTATCTCCATAGGCTGTTAGGATCAGATCGTTATCCTGTAGCAGGACCAATCCAAGAGCATAAGCTAAAACTATTGCGAAGCCAATAACTGATGCAGAGCGAAAAGAAGTCATCTTGGCGTATTTTGAGAGGGACAAACCTTCTTGACTCTGGGAATTAGCTGGAGCCACTTTGACCACCTCTAACAGCCAAAAAAAATATGTTCAGATACATCCTACTCAACATTTTACATTTTCAAGTTTACGCTTATTTTTGCTCCTAAGATTCTGAATTATTCAATATTGAACGAGAGCAATATCTCCATTATTTTTGGCATTATCGGTCTCAACCATACCTGGAAATCATACAGCATCCGATTCATCGGAAATTGAATGGCACTATGCTCTAAAATGATGTTTCATCTATTTAGAGATTATGAAAAGAATAGTTTGGATGTAGGCAATCTGAATTATTGTTAACAAAATGCAAATCATCAGCATTAATAGTAAATTTTAATAGAACATTTTTGTATAATTTGTTAAGTAATTTATTTAAATATTTTATATGTAATATTTTCCCAAACTAAGGTGTATTTTGGGACGATGGTTATTTTATTTTATCAAAATACTCCGCATCTTGCTGCGGGGTATTCGAATAAAATAAAAATAAAGACCAAAATCGCTATGCCGTATGCGGGGGACGGGAGTCGAACCCGCGAACACCTGCGTGACAGGGTCCTAAGCCCTGCGCCTTTAACCGCTTGGCAACCCCCTTGGTCGCTCGCCTGTTTTAGGCGAGCAAATCCTCCCGATGATATCTATTTTCAGGTGCTTTCTACTCATCAACCTTGAATCCATGGAGTTCCATCCAGATGTATAAGTTTTTTCGAGGATATAGTGCAGCCTAGGGCCACCAGGCTGCCAGTATAGCTATAATGGGCATCCAGCAACATCAAAGCGTACCCATTCTTGGAGGATCTGGCCAAGCTGGTCGATCGTGTGTTCTACTTCGAAAAAGGCCCGTAACTCGCCCAGGCTGACGGCCAAGACCACAATGCTCCGCCAGGGAACAGCGCTGTGCCAAAAAGAGGACTTTCAAAGGCTTATGAACCAGGTGAATCTGACCGTATTCTCGTAGAGGATTTATCCATAAGTGTGGCCATGGCCCGGAAAATACAGATCAAAGGAACCGGAATGGATTAGGAAAAATTTTAAGGGACTTCTTAAGTCCCTTATCTTGTGTAGATTGGTTATTTTTTCTTCAATACCATGGTTGGGAATGGCCAGCCAGCTTTCTGCTCCAGTTCGAATTCTGAATGACCTGCTTGTTATGAATGGCACCAAAAATTAGAAAATAAGGTTACTACCACGAGCTATATGGGTAATTGCAGGAGTAATCACACGAGTAACAAGGGTAATTGGGGCAATAAGGGTAACCATATGGGTAATTGGTGTAACAAGAGGAACAAGGATAATCGCATTGATAATTGTAGTAATAAGGATAATACGGATTATACGGATTATACGGATAGTGAGGGTAATATCCAGGCGGATAAGCTGTCATCGATGGGTATTCGGATGGCGCACCAGGATAAGCACCGAAGGTGTCGCTTTGAGCAACAACAGTTTCAATTGAAAGAATCCCCGAGCATAAGATGCATAGGAGTAATAACGATTTATACAAGTTGCATTCCATATAGGATTTCCTCCATTATTTTTTGACATAGCAAAGTCATTGATGTTATAAAAATTTAATCTATGTTTTACACAACTTGCCCCAAAAATATGCTTTTGAGAGTAAATCTCTAGACTGATCCATGAATCCCTTAAGATTATGGGATTTGCGATTTTGGAAAGCAAAAGGTGATTACACATGCCCTGTCAGCCTGAGGCTACGGCCCAATAGAGATCGTACATATTCTCTGGCAGCTTAGCAAAAAGTATTTATAGCTTAATTATTTTTTTATATATTTATTTTTAAAAAATCTTCTAAAGATCTAATTATTGAGTAAGAATCCAGAAGTAGGGGTATGCCTGGAGTGGAGATGTCTATATCGTTTTGACTGCCCTATCTATAGCAGACCAGCGCAGGATAGAGAAAATAGGAGAGAGAAAATAAAGCCTGATCCCAAGGATCTCCGCATAGGCCTTATCTGCCTCTTCTTTTACGATTCTAAACGGATTTGTGAAATCGTATTATCCTCTATGAGCTTTAGCTTCACATTTGGGTAAACTCCAGGCCCTAATACTACAGGCAGATTTGGCACTTGTACCGCACCTACAGGATCCCCCATAAAAGCCCAATTCCCGGAAATTACTACAATCGATGAGATTTGATCGTTCCAAAACTTTCCTTCCGGGTTATCGGTCAAATCTAAATCACTCGCAAAGTAATGTTTATGAGCGCCATCCATATTTAAATTTTCAAAAACTATTACTTCTGAAAGCGCTGTAGCGTTGCCCTGTGGGGCGCCATTCGTTGCTGCTATTCCCATCCCTGCAAGCAACAAGGCTAATATTATTGCTATTGTTTTCATCTAACTCTAGCACGACATCTTTATATAAAAACTTTTGGTACTAAAATTTATAAGTACTAGTATCTATGTAAACCTGAAGCTCAATATATTAAAGTATAACCCCCAAAACAGAGGGTATCCCCATCAAAATCTCGTAGGTTGTGACTATTCATAAATCGAACAGCAACTTTCTCAACTCGGCAATATTCGTTTTGATCTCGTACTCTAATACCTCACTCTTTTCTTAAATGACCTCTGGTTTCTCGTATTCGATCTCTTCATACTCAATTTCCTTTTATTTCGAGATCGATAGATCATATCCATTCTCCTTGATCTCGCTGAAGGGATCAAAGAACGATTTTCCGCTCCTATCGCGGGATTCTCCTCTCGTCTTTTTATGGATCTCTCAATAATATCCGGTATGTCTCCTTCAAGTTGGCATTTTTCTAGCAGAAGCTGCCTCAACATTTTATGTGCTTTAGAGCTGCCAAATAGGACTCTATTAAGTCTATAATATAGGCTGCATTCGAGAATAAGTTGTAATAGTATTGACAACAATATCAAAGCAAGTTAGATTTTGAGGTAAAAAAGATGAGAATCAATATCGTTCTGGCACTGCTTCTTTTGTTCCTATGCAGCAGCGCATGGGCCCAGCCAACGCCATCAGCACCCCCGAGTCCAGAATCGATGGGAATTCAAGCCCCTCAGCCAATATCCAGCACCCAGACCCCTCCCATTGCGGAGAGTAGCCAGGCGCTGGTTTCGACCACCCAGGCTTCCGCCAGCGCAGCTGCACCATCAATGGCTTATGCAACGACAACCAGCGCCTATATGATAGGTCCCCCGGAGATTTCAGCACCTAACTTATTCTACATTCCCTACTATCCATCTACAGTAGCCAGTAGCTATTCCGGCCAATGGGTACCCATGTGGCTCGATATTAGGGGTTATGGACCATTATATACCTATGAGTGGTATCCCAATGGAAAGCTAGTCAGTCGGTACCCGGCCAATATAGCTTACCCAGGCTGGCAAAAGATGTGGTTCTATGGGGATGCGCCTGGTTGGCATACGCTCCAATACTACTGCAACGGCTGGAGCAATTATATCTATGTCTATGTCTATGGAGGTACATCGCCGCCACCAACCTCTAGCTACCCCTATTATTGGCACTATTACCCTTATTATTGGTATTATCCCTCTGATGGCTGTCCCCCTGATTGCCATCCTCCTGATTGCCATCCTCCTGATTGCCATCCCCCTGACGGCTATCCCCCGGCAGGTGGTGGTGGTGGTGGCTATCCCATTGATGGTAGCTATCCTCCTGATGGTGGCTATCCTCTTGGTGATCACCTGACTTCCCCCCTGCCTTCTGACGGCCATCCTCTTGATGGTGGCCATCCTCTTGATGATGGCTATCCTCTTGGAGGTGGCTATCCTCCGGATGGTGCCTATCCCCCGGATGGTGCCTATACTCTTGACGGTGGCTATCCCAATCAAGGAGATTGGGGTGAATATCAGGGCGAGGGTTCTAGCCCAAATCTTTATCCGGAACAGAATCCTTCCCCAATGAATAGAGAAGATCATCAATATTATGGTGATATTCATCAAGGCGAGAACCCTGATCTCGGTCCTGAAGACATTAGCTTCCCTAACGCAATTGGCCTCTACATGAATAATCCACAAAGGTTTGCCAATGCAATGAGCATCGGCCTGAGCGGGCAAGGTTCGATGGTCTCACGATTAGAATATTCAGGACTCGGAGAAAGCTCAGAACCGATAAGGATCGGAGAAGGCACCAGTTGAAATCGGTTATTATAAAAATCAAAGAAATGTAGCGAAGGCGGTGTATAAATCGGTATATTCAAACGAAAAGGGAGGTCTATCGGTCGATAAGAGTTGTGAGGTCAGCAACCGCGTCCAAAGACCATGCCGCTCAACTACTCTACACCATGGTTCGCAGAGCCTCCCGCCAGTTAACCGCCCGCAGATTAGAGCACATCACCAGAAATCCACAACATGCTGCATGATTATCCCGTCCGCTTAATAGGCAGAAATGTCATACACATCGGCCAGAATCTTTTTAACAGCCTCCATTTCGAACAGCCTCGGATTGACAATATCACAATGGATGCACCAACCACTAAGCTTAGACCTGATCATGAGAATGCCTCCAATAGGTAATAGGTCTTGTAAGGATAAGAAACTTGGCCCAAAAACAATATGCTTCAGTCTATTTTTACACAAATGAAAATGCATGACTATTCAAAAAAAGGATGGATTGGACTGCATAGTGCAGGCCATCCCCAACCTTGTTCATAGCTGATAGGATGTCGGTCGAAGCGGAATGTGCTATTTAAGATAGTCGTGAATCCCACTTTCTAATAAAAAGAGTTAATAAAGGGATTAGGGGGGCACAGTATATGCATAGTCCCAGCCTATATAACCATTGTAAAAGGGTTGGCTAAATTGATATGGCAGTAGACCAACATACTCGGCGTACCTGTTTCTGTATCCGTAATTGTTGGCTTGGGCATAATATGATTGAGACGCATATGTTTGACGCCAGTAATCGCTGAGAGAGTAGGCGATTGAGGGAACATCTATGTAATAAGGATAGCTATACAGATATCCTTTATCAATGTAGATGCTCACTCTGGAATGATCTCCCCAATAATCATAAGCCCACATACCTTGGCTTATAGATCCGTACGGTGCAGATGCTCTAGCATAATCGATTCTAGTACCAGCAGCCCGGTTACCAGTACTCGCGCTTTGCACAGCATTTGCGATTGCCCCATAATAATCTAGAGTGCCATACTTGACTTCGGTCCAAGAACCAGCTCTATCAAGCACAGCGTTATCCGCCCATGTTTGAGCTAAGATGTAATCCCCCGTTGCACCACCAATAGATTGCTGTACAAATGCCGTGCGACTGCGTCCCTTATCCAATTCTGGCCCAGCGTATGCTTGAACGAAATAGCCATTGAGTGACCCGCTACCTCTAATTTCAAGATCTGCGTGTGCTTTATCACCAGCGGCATTGCTCGCAAAAGCGTATGCATTGATGTAATCAGCATAGCTTGCTCCTAACTGTTCACCTGCCCAAACCGAGCCACTATTCCAACCGCTGCCTTCACCCGGATAAATTCCATAGATATACCAAAAACTATCCGCATTTGTTGCTCTAACTCCCACTGTTGCATGATCTCCGCGCGTATTTGTTACCCAATGCCGTATATCAATACTATTGACGATGCCTGAGGTGATTACTTCTGCCCCTGCATCAGTATCGTCCGCGAGAAAGGTGCCTTCCGATGATCCTTCGCTCATGCTTATCGAAGTTCCACCACCAGTAATGATCTCGCCAGCAGATCCCAAAAGTGTCATTGTCAGTAGTGTTACAATCGCAAAAAAACTAATTTTCAAAATCATACATTCATTAATGATCAAGTGATCACAAATAACCTTTCCTTAGGACTTACATTAGCCTCTCAGAAACGCTGGAGGATTACGATCAACTTAAATGCATAAAGTTTGTGGGATCAATTGTCCAAGTTTTTTTGTTCAACGATCTTAAATGAGCTTGATTTTGGCCATTCCTGCCATCTTTCCAACTTTATTCAGCTAATTTCGATAGCTCACG
>JALHSR010000346.1 GCA_022865315.1 Methanotrichaceae archaeon
AAAATATTATAGAATATTTATCTATGGAGTTGCCTGCACCTTTTGATGATACAAAATTTAAATTTGCAGGAGACATTAATAACTGGCTTGTGGAGAAGGGGGTAATATTTTCCGAAGCGGAAATTATATTTAATAACGAGAAAATATATAGACCGCCTTATAACGATCAAATTTTTTTGGATTGTATTATCAAAAAAGAATTTTTAATTAAAAATGAAGTATTTGCAGTTGGATGGTTTATTACAGGGCTAGAAAATGAAAAACTAAAGATGCCAAACAATGGGATTGTTTTTAAGAAAAAAGGATTTACAATAGGCGATTCGAATCTCGTATTGCGGCAATTTGGAGGCATGTACCATCCTTGGCAATACGGAGAAATTCATATAATTTCAAATCAAATCCGAGAAAACGCCGCAAGGAACAATTTTGAGTATAATAGTGCAAATGTGCTTGCATTCTTTGAGGAGATTGGAAAATTTATTGGATATCTTGAACAATTAAATCGCTATAAATCTCAGCGAAACGCCCCAAAATTGATTCGAAGAATAAAAGAGACTCCCACAGAGAGAATCCTAGATGAGATCAAAAATATAAAAAAGCGTTTCAAGTCTCCAATAAGTTTTCCCAAAGATCCCTCGCTAGTTTGCATGAAGGGCATAATTGATTCAGAGTCTAAAACCGAATTGGATGATATTTGCGAATTTGAAGCCCATTTTGTCAAAAAAACAAATAAGAACCTATGTGTAGAGCATGAATTATCTCCACAGAGTCAAGTTGAGGATTTTCAAAGTGGTAATGGTCCAAGTAAGTTAGAATTTAAAAATTTTAAAAATTTTGGATCTATCCAAGAATCAAACATTGAAAATCGTCGAGCTTCACAGGATCAAATTATTATTTTCCAAAATTGTAAAAATATTAACCAAGAAAGCGATCTAACAGAGCTATTTGAACCAAAAAGCGTCTCTAATAACCAAGGAAACCCAAACATTGACGAAAACGATATTCTGCAAACAAATAACGGGAATTCAACAAACGATATTATATCGAATTCTGCAATTGGAAAAATCTGCCCTCTAGCAAATGAATTACTTGGAGATATTAGAAATATAGATGGATCAATAAAAATTAATGCAATTGAATCAATAATAGAGAATTTTAAAGATCAAAGACGATTGAATCTCGAAGATGATTGGAAAGTTGGCAAAGAGCTATTTAAAAAGAAAAATATCTCTGATAGTTTGAGGGATATAGAATCCGAAAAGGATAATGATTATTGGCTAAACATTATTATTTTTTGTTTGGACCAAATATTTTATAAAAATGAAACACTTCACAAATTATTCAAAAAAATAAATGAAGAAGAGCAGGGACAAATTGCCTTAGATCTTGTTTTTGTAGTAGATCTAATCTGCCGACTTGAGAGCCTCCACCTAAATTGAACTGAATTTTTTCTTATCTGCAAAAGGATCCTTTTTTAGAATATTGACGATACATTTATAGGTTGCCAATAGTTATTGAAAAACGTGAAAGTTCTACTTGTAGAACCAGATTATTATTCTCGATATCCCCCTTTGGGATTGATGAAGCTCGCATCTTATCATAGATCACGAGGTGATGAAGTACGATTAGTTAGGGGATTAACAAATAATGAAAATTTCAATCCAGATATAATAAAAATCACTTCATTGTTTACTTATGCATGGAAGCCTGTTCATATGGCTATCGAATATTATCACCATCATTACTCCAATTCAGAAATAACAGTGGGTGGAATTTACGCGTCAATCATGCCTGGGCGGATTAAAACTTATTATCCGTTTGTTGACATTCATGTCGGACTTTTTAATCCGTCAGAGCGTTATCTCCCCGATTATGATATTCTAAAAAATGTTGATAAATGGTCAAATTGGAATAAATCTATAATATTTTCGTCAAGAGGGTGTGTTAGGAATTGCAAATTCTGCATAGTACCGAAATTGGAGGGAAGGATAAAATCAATAACTACAAGTATCCAGGATTTTATTCACCCAGATCATAATCAAATAATTTTGTGGGATAATAATTTTTTAGCATCTCCGCGCAATGAGGAAATATTAATCGAGCTGCAGGACTTGGGATTGAGGGTAGATTTCAATCAAGGATTAGATGCTAGATTAATAAATGAGAAAAATGCAGAGATGCTTGCAAATCTAAATGTTAAAACATATAGATTAGCATTTGATTATCTTGATGAAAGAGACGCGGTCATCAAAGCCATAGATTCTCTTTTTAATTATGGAGTAAGAAAAAGAAATATATTAATATATATGTTATATAACTTTTATAATAATCAAACTGGAGAAGGGGATTCGCCTGAAGATTTCTTAGCAAGAATTAATGATATCTTGGGAGTGGGTTGTGCTGTGTACCCAATGAGATTTGAACCTTTGCGTTCATTAAAAAAGGGTTCTTATATCTCTCCAAAGTGGAAAGCTAATCAGCTAGAGTCCATTGCAGACGCTAGGAGGGTTATTGGCTATGGCGGTGCATTTCCTCCCTATGAAGGTCTAATCAAGAAATTTATAAAAGCCGAAAATTTTGAAGAAGCATTTTATCTTCGATCGGAAAATCGGGATAAATACAAAACAAAAATTTCAAAATCTAGGCAAAAAATGCTTGCATAGACAATCGAAATGTTTTTAGAGAATTGGCGAGGATCCTGAATATCCTGTAACGAAATTGGAGCTAATCTTGATGTCTGGAAACTACGACTACTATCTGATCTTAGGTGTTAGCAGGACAGCATCTCATGGTGAAATTGAGGAAGCATATCATAAGATTTTGCATTCAAATAATATGGACGATCAATCTCTAGAATCGATCTCCAAGGCATACAAAACGCTTTCTGATCCAAAAAGCAGAAATCGATATGATTGGATCTCAAGGTTAGAAATGAATGAAATCGAACAAAAATTTTTTGAATCTGCTTTTGAACGTATTCCGGATATCGTACCACAATACGAAGTCGCGACATCTTCTGGAGATAATTATCGATTAGATTTTGTAAAATTGGGATATCCAGATCCTCTAGGAAATCCAAGATTAAAAGTAGCGATTGAAATTGATGGACAGGAGTACCACAAGACAAGGGAACAACGAACACATGATGCTGAGAAGGAACAAAATTTACGATTGGATGGATGGGATTTTATAAGATTTACTGGTACACAACTTTATAAAAATGCAGACCAGTGTGTTGATGTTGCAGTAAAATTAATTTGGAAGAGATTAGACGAGATTACCAAATCAGATCAAGATGGATCTTCTTCGCTATTCTTTGGAGAAAATTACAAATTTGCTAAAATCATGGCAGATAACGTAATTAGTAAGCTCAATGGCTCAAACGATGAATTCGTAAGATTAGAGCTGGCTGACAACCCGTCCAAATTTGTTGTTCTTGGAACCTTGGCAGATAGCAGCAAAGACTTTTCAATTGTCGGTGAAAGAGAGCGTACTGCATCAAGCGTTAAGAATAATTCTATGTCAATAAGATTTTTAACAAATAATAAGAGTGGCATTTTGAAGGTAAAACCTTCACTGTCTATTTATTATAGAGTTTATCCTAATTATTTGGAACAAAAAGAATTTTCCATTAATCATGAAATTAGCTATAATGAAAAGATCGATTTAGCTAAGATATGGAAGAAATTAGAATGCGATTTCGAAGAAGGCGTATTTAGCTTATCCGATGCTACATTAACTAGGAATTTAGATTTTGATCCATTCTTAAATATAATAAGAAACGATAAATTTTGCTATAAATCCGGAAAAGATATCGATCTCGAAGATATGGATACTACCGCAAAATTTGAAGATAAAATATTTTCGATAAATAGGGGAAACATACCTCCCTTTTCCTGGACAGGCAGGATTTTGCTTGAACAAGAGAAGTTTATTCAAGAAGATGACGAATTATATTTAATTACAGTCACTCTGATTAACGATACTAAAGAGAATAGAAAGTATGAAACATTCTTTTTTAATTGTAGTCTCGAAATAGATCTTCTCGAAATTAATATTATTCCTTTTAGTTATAATTATGATTATGAGGATGAGAGGTATAACTACAAAAGTTATTTAAGAAATTTAAATTGTCATGCAATATTTAATGATAAATCAAAGAAAATTTATACTAAACATTATGCAGAATTTAATCAGAAGCGGCTCGTACCAAGAATTAAAGCAGGTTCGGAATCTTTTTCATTCTTTGATTTAGCATCCTATGATTCCGTTTACCATCTTGAGAAATTGGAAGGCCTAATAGCAAAATTTTCCGAACAATATAAAAATTCTAATAGTTATAATGAAGATTTAGGGTATAGGAAGAAAGCAGATCATTTTGAAAAGATAAAAATTAGATATAGCGAAGGATTAGATAAATTAAAGATGGATAAAAATGCCCTCAAAGCCTTCATTTTAATGAATAAAACATTTAAATTTGCAAGTAAATTTGATAATTGGAGAATTTTTCAATTAGTCTTTATTGTAAGTTTAATCCCTGATATAATTAATAAAACCGAGCGAAGAGAAGTTTGTGATCTGCTCCATGTCCATACGGGTGGTGGAAAAACAGAAGCTTATCTAGGATGCGTACTGTTTTCTGCATTCTACGACAGGATCATTGGAAAGCGATTCGGAACAACTGCCATAACCAAGTTTCCTTTAAGAATGCTATCGATCCAGCAATTGCAAAGAATTGCGAATTTATTCATTTGGGCTGAGGATTTAAGGATTAAAGACAATTTAGGCGGTGAGCCATTCTCAGTTGCATATTTTGTCGGATCAACCGAGGAGTTTCCAAGATTCTCAAAAAGTATAATTAGAAATTTAGAAGAACAAAAGAGAATTGGAGGAGAGGTGCCAGGTAAGATAATTAATTCTTGTCCAATTTGCAGCGGAGCAGTTATATTAGACTATAAGGACCCTGAACGATATATTATACATCGATGTAAAGAATGCGAAAGGATATATAGGCTCTTCTTTACAGACGAAGAAATTTATCGATTGTTGCCCACTTTGATTGTATCAACTGTAGATAAATTTGCTGGCATTGCTTCAAATAGAAGGTACAAGAACATATTTGGAGGAAAAATTGATGAGTGCCTTAATGGTCATGGATTTCTACCTCGAAACGATGTTTGTGATAACGTCGCACTGAATGCGAAAGAAGATTGCAGAAGCAAAGGAAAACCTGTCCTTATAGATTTCAAAACGGGTCCCAATCTCATTATTCAAGATGAGATGCATTTAATTCGTGAGGGATTTGGCACAATTAACTCGCATTTTGAAAGCCTAATTGAGACCTTAAACTATAAACTTTCTGGCTATAAATTCAAGAATATCGTGATGACTGCAACAACAACTGGATCAAGAGAACAGATAAAGCAATTATATAACAAAGAATTAGTTATATTTCCAGGAGAATCGGCTGAAGGCAGAGGCTGCAATGATTTATTTTTTGAATACGAAATGGAAGGCGCAGAAAGCACAATACAAAGACTAATTTTTGGACTCAAACCAAATCTTCGAGATAATCAATTCGCATCTCTTTTAACGTTGAAATATGTTTCAGAATTCATAAAAAAAATTGAAAGAGATCCCTTTGCATTCTCCATCGATAATGATATAAATATAGAACATTTAACTAATATAATAAAAAATTATAAAATATTTTTAACTTACCATAATAAAAAATCCGATGTTTATTCGATGAATTATTATTTAGACGCGGTTGTTAATTCAAAGCTCGATGACTATATATTTCAGGCAAAAACGCTCACCGGCGATAATACATTAGACGATATCAAGGAATTAATTGATCTAATAAATAGATTTTTCGATATACCTGAAAATGAAAAAAGCTTGCTTTCTGTTTTTTCTACAAGCATAGTATCTCATGGAATCGATATAGACAAATGGAATTTCATGATTTTTCAAGGTATGCCGAGAAGCACAGCAGAATATATTCAAGCCATGAGCAGAGTTGGAAGGAAATTTCCAGGAATAATCTTCGTATGGGCTTATCCGAATAGAGCAAGAGATCTCAGTTATTATCAAAATTTTATTGATTACCACAATATAATAGAACAAAAAGTGGAGAATGTGCCATTATCGAGATGGGCCAAATTAGGATTTAAGCAGACCTTTACCTCAATATTTAATGCATCAATACTTAATTTCATGTCCGATTTATTGGAATATCCTATATATAAAGTAGAAATTGTTAATCAAGTATTCAGCGATAAAGAAAAAAAGGACAAACTCATACAATTTATTAAATCAGCATATCTTACAAATTCGGCCGGCCCTTATGCGGATTATTTTAATAGGGAAATTCAAATAGAGACGGAAAAAAGATTAGAATACCTCAGATCCTATGGTGGCGGATCAATATCCTTCTTTCCGAACGCTCTAAGAGATTGTGAAGATAAATACTTTAAAACTCAATTTGGGATGCGAGGCATACAGGATGAAATTATATTGAAACCTCTTGATGATGACCTAAATATTTATAAAAAAATCTCGAGGTGATGATTATATGGATGAAGAATTTGATAGTGGGGTAAATATTAAATTTCCTGCTGATAATGCTCTTTATCATACAATTAAAGGGCTTATTTTTTTGAGGGGTGATTGTGCCAATAGGGTCAGCTTTATTTTTAGAGATGAAAATAATAGAAATTTTGAAATTAAAAATCCATTGAGATTAAAGAATAGACTATTTCGTCAAATTATGAACAAGTATAATGCAAGAATAGACAATCCAAAATACGGTTTATTGTTTCCAAAGCTTTCCGATATTAGGATAAATGACGTTGAGGTATTAAAACTTAAGTTAGTTGAAAATAGCGATGATGATGATTATAGCGGAAGATTTGAAATTTACCCTAAGACCTTTGTATGCTCAGTCTGTGGAGATTTCTTAAATATAAAAGGTCATTGGGGGAGCTTTGATCCTAGGAAGTGTAGAAACTCTGGATGCAATGGCAATTATGAGCAAGTATCAATTGTTATGTTCTGTGAAATTTGTGGCAAAATTAAACCATTAGAATATTACTGCAATATCCACAGCAATAACCAACTAAGGCTCTGGAGAAGAGTTAAAGATTTATTGGCAACTTGGCGTGTTGGTTGCTATGCGTGCATTGAGAAGGGGGAAAAGAAGCCAATAGATATATTCATTTTTCATTGTGACCATATGGAAAACAGAGAGAAAATTAGCGAGAAAGAAGACACTAAGTTCAAACCACTTACTATAAAAGAGGGTGGTGTATATTCGCCTGTAGTTATAACTACCATAGATATCCCTAAAACAGAAAGCATTGGAATTGTGGATCTGGAATATGTTCTCCTAGCGATTCATCTAGGAAAATTCGATCAAATACCTGATGTGAGCATTGAAAGTATAGAAGACATCTATGGAGCATATAATTCGCCACATCTAAAAAAAATGGGTCTCCTAGACCCTAAAATAGAGAAATATATAAATTTGATCGAATCGGAAAAATTTAATTTAAAAAATACATATAAAGAAACTGACTTGGAAATAATAAATGATTACTATTCGATAAAAGCTGTATTGTCCAAAACATATAGCGATTTTATTGAAGAGAATTCTTTAGATGGGAACCAAAAATCAACTTTAAATAATAACTTCATGGAATTGAAGAATAGATATGGTATTCGTGAAATTACATATATTCCTGAAATTAATCTCGTTTCTTCTTGTATAGGAATTATTAATGGGATCAATAAATTTTATGACAAAGATTTTGTGCCACATTTCAATCCGATATGGGAAACACAGAGGGAAAAAAATAAGATCCATGTATATGCTTATCCATTCAGAACAGAAGGACTGTTAATTGATTTGGATAAGATTCGGGTTTGTGAATGGCTATATAGAAATGATTTAATTAAGGAGAAACCAAGATCCGAAAACGAAGCAAAACAAATCCTTATGGATATAAAATTAAATATGGATTCATATATTGCGCTATCAACACTTTTGCACACGTTATCCCATCTATTGATTAGAAGATCTTCGCTGTACACTGGATTGGATAGCGATTCATGTAGCGAATTAATATTTGCTAATTCGGCATCAATTTTAATATACTCTACATCCAGTATAAATATTGGTGGTCTCCAATTTGTATTTGAACACTCGTTAAGTGATTGGTTCAAGGAGATTGAATTTGATACAGATGAATGTACTTTGGATCCTGCCTGCATTTTTGAAAAGGGGGCTTGCTTTTCGTGCATGTATCTCCAAGAATATATTTGCACAGGCTTTAATCAACTTCTAGACAGAGATGTTTTTCTTGGGAAAAAAAGGTTCAAATCGGGATTTTGGAGGAATTGAGTGAATTTGTATGAGGCAATGGTATGCCGACATTCCTGAAATAAGGGCATATAATCCCAAATTAGATATAGAACCGGCAAATGTAAGTCTCAGCAATAACTTGAGTCCGACAACCAATTTTTTTTTAAATGTTTTTATAAATTCTATAGAAAAAAGAAATCTCATAATTGCTTATCCAGATATTATATTAAAGCCTATACCCTTAATATGCTACTTATATTTTCAGACAAACTGCAAAGATATGCTAATATTTACTCAAAAGGATCATGGAAGTGGAGAAGCCAATCCTATAGATATTCATAATAAAAATTATCATCTTTTAAATTTTGGCAGTACTTATGGCGGAAAGACCTCTCATTATGTCGAAGGCCAATATATCTTTTACCATTTTCCTATTGGAATAATCTTAGATAATGATGTCAAAGCAGAAGTATATCTCCCAAGAGCAAAAGATAGAAAAATTAGGGCTAAATATATTGAAAAGCAGGAAAAAAATTTTCTAGATCGAAATAAACCAAGAATATTCCTGAGTTATGAAGAAGGAAAATTATATGATCATTTCGAGCGATTAATAATTGACAAAAATATAAATTATACAACGGATATTCGCATTAATCCAAGTTTGATTATATTTGAAAATGTTGATAGATTAATTCATTCTGACTACTCAGCAAATTTATTTTTTGAATGGATCTCGCATTTGAGCAATAATAAACGAGTTATTTTACATTTTTCAAATCCATTTTCAAAGTTTATACCAATGACCCAAAAGGCAATAAATTCGTTGGTAATCCCTATCATCAAAGATCATCTTGAATTAAAAGAGGCTTCGATTGCATATTTCAGTCAGAACAAAGGTAGAGAAAAATGGGACATGCTAAATAAATATAATATAGATAAATTAAACATTTATAAAGATGACGTATCTATTAATATAATGAAGCCAAACCTTATAGCGGGTAATATCAATTATCATCTAAATCAAAGTAAAAAATATTTAAGAAAAATTGAAGGAGAAAAAATACAAAATAAAAAAATTCTCTATGTTTTAAGGCAGCTTTTATTTGATTTGCCAAACCTTTTCATTAATCCGTCTAAATATAAGGTACCATATGGGGATGAATCTAGAAGTTGGCGATATTATGCAATACCTGAAATTATTCGTTTATTCAAAGATGATATACTGAAAGAAAAAGCAGATGTCAGAACTATTTTGAAAGAATTGATCTCTGAATTATTTTGTTTATTCATTGAGCTCAGTGAATGCAAAAGGCGCAATGAGGAAAAAACATTTTCTCGCATTGGAAAAGATTATAAAATATTAGAAATAATTAACGAATTCATCAATTATGATGATAATAATTTAATCATAGCAACTCGATCATCACATGAAAGGAATCTTCTTGAAAGAGAATTAGAACAATATATAATGAACAATGGCTTGGATATAAAGACTTTTAACCAGCTTAATAAATCGGTATTTGATCGAGAAAAGTCAACTTTGTTATTGGGGGGACCTCTTCGTTTAGAATATATGTCACAATTGCTATTGCCGTATAAGAATATAATTTTTGTTTGCTATGAAGGGATTAATTGCAATTTAATAAGAGAACAAATTGAATTTCTTCAGTTATACTCACATCTGCAGGATTCTGTATCTTTGAACTATTTGAAGGAACTATATGAATTCTTGCATATTCAACTTGATATTCTTTTTAAAAATTTTGTTGTCATAAGAAAGCCTGAATATATCGAAACTAAAGGAATTAAAAAAATATTAGATATACCAATTTTTAAAGCTTACAGAGAATATGTGCAGGAGATGAAGGAAGTCGATTCTGGGATTCAGGAAATCGAAATTGGCTCTTATAAAGGTCTAGAGAATAAGTCTGATACATATTACAGAATACTTATTAAGAGAATCGGAAATGATGAAACGATAGAGCAGATTTTGCCTGCAGATAAAACCTTTCTTTACCTTGAGACGGAGCATGGAAACGTCTTAGAAGGCACTCCCAAGAATATTGAGCAGAATTATTATATAATAATACTTGATAACGATGTACGAAAATCGTTTTTGGAATTGATCATAGATATTTTTGGTCTTGAGGAAAGTATCGATAAATATCTTATCGAGTCTTGGAGAAATGAACTTTTCAAATTTATTGAAAATTAAAATTTGTCGTATAAGGATTTCCATAGGCTATATCAAAAAGTTGGTGGTAAAAGGGATTATCAAACGTCTCTAGGCTGGGCAAAAGGAAATGTTCTAGGGCCAATAGATCCTATGGATCTATATCATATAGGTAATATACTAGACAATATAGAAATTATTGATAATTACAAAATAATCGATCGAGAAATCAGAAAAATGAGAATATTACATCAAAATATAGGGAGAAAATTAAAATATATAATAAAGAAAATCCTGAATGGGGAAGTAAATCCCTACCAATTAGATTATGAAGAGTATTTATTGTATGAAAAAATTAAGGATGGCGTTTTTGAGGTTTTGGAAATTGAAAAAAGGCCAGCAACAAAATGATTAATAAATTTATATATTCTATTCTAGATGAAATTGTACTTAAAACTAAATCGATCAGTGGCTTCAAGAGGTTCGACCTTCGGTTTCGTGGAACCAGAACTCAACATTCTTGATCAGGCTATTTCTTCCACGTTCTGCCATCTCTATTATGTATCTTGAGAGGTTCAATCCATTTTTGTGGGCTTCATCCGCCCAAGCTTGGAGCATTGCGGGAGAGTCAAAATAAACCGATAGTACACGACCTCTAAAGTCTGAGCGAGCCATTACTCACCTCCTTTCATTCCTTTACATGGAGTTTATTTCGCCATATACTTTATCGATTTCCCATATAAATGTACCCGTACTTTTTTATTAGAAATCGAATTATGGCGTATTGGTGACTCACCTATAGCACCCAAATTCAATGTTGTGAGTAAGCCCAATGAATGGTCTCTTGTAGAAATTATTACACCAGAAAGACAGCTTCTATTGGATTATTGGACTGCGTTTGTTGATTATTTGCACGAACGCGATAGCACCATAAAGACTAGAACGCCCCGACCTCGGTATTATCTATCCATTTCCCTAGGACGCGCAAATGTTGGTCTTGCTGCCATTGTGTATATAAAAAATAAACAAATTGCCACGCAATTATATTTCCAAGGTCCGTATGCTCTAAGTTATTTTGAACAGATCCAGGGCGAAAAGGCTGCAATCGAGAACGAAATTGGGGCAAAATTGGTTTGGGATGACACGCGGCCAACCACTAGAGTTATCTTTTTATTCAAGGATAATATTGATATTAAAAACACTGAGGACTGGCCTGAACAGCATAAATGGCTTTACGAGAAGCTTGAGGCTTTTCATAAGGCATTCGCGGAAAGGGTCAAGAATCTATCTCGTGATTATCCGCCCGAAGATACTGTGAAATTCCCTAACGAAAATGTGGAGTCGGTATCTTGAAGCTCAAACTCCGATTACAAATTACTTGACAATCCCTCTTCAACGAGAATAACGTTCTCGAAGCTCTTGGCAAACCAGTCTCTTGCCTCAGTATGGACAGGAATTATATGATCTGGATCGATCTGATCGATAACCCATGCAATATCCTCGCCAGATGCGTGACCAGAAGCATGATAGCGATTATCGAAGGAGAGTTCATAATCTCCACCTTCTACCTTCTCCATTGAAAATCCACATGGGCTTATATTGAACCGACTGAGCCACTGCCATAAACGCCTAAAGTCAATCTCCATTTCTTCATTAAAAGCCTCACATGAGGAGTAGATATAAGTCCCGCCGTTTGGTTTGATGTCTAGAAGATGCTTCATATCGAAAAAGGAGAAGCAGAGAATGTAACCGGAAGGATTATTTCGGATTGTTGTGTGGTCCACATACTGTCCTCCACAAAACTGCTTGACCACTTCAGATTCCCATTTCCTCCTAGTCTTGTTGGTGATTTCTTTATAAATTTTCAATGACTCGGTCTTACAAACTCCATCTACACATCCCAGCGAATGAAGCATGTAAGCATCCTTTGCAGTCACCACAAGATCACGATTGGTCTTCTGGGCGATCTCCTGGAATGTTTCTAACCGCTCGAAATTTCTGGCGGAGAAGTCGGCAATCACTAAACCAGTGGAGGACTCCACAGATTCTTGGCACACATTTGAGACAGATTGTTCTGTTACCTTTTCTTCGCCCGATGATGGGCCAGCCCGTGTCCCTTCAATAATTAGAACAGAAGCATCCTTAGCTTGATTTACAAACTTTCGTGTCGATTCTCCGTTCTTGCCATGCAGGCGGAAGTCTCCTGTATAGGCAATTGTGGTGTCACCTCTCAAGAGGTAGGCGGTAGCCCCCAATAAGGAGTGGTCAACAGGATGAGCCGAGACTTCGAATGGCAAAGTTGCGTCCTTGTAATCAGCACATTTGCCGGGTTCAAGTTTCTTGCGTGCTTTGGGTGAGTCTTGGCCTGGACGACTTGATAAGAACGACAGCAATCCATCAGTGAGCGGTTCTGTGCAATAAAGATCCTTACCAATGTAGTTCTTTAAGGCGACAGATTCCAAATAAAGACCCAAAATATCCCCCGGCTGCCTCATAGAGAAGTATGTGGTATCCGATTCGATGGATGAGGTTCCGGTATCTTGCATACCCTTCATGATAACAATGCTTTCAGGCGAGGCTATGATAGGGATTTCTTTTCTCAAGACGCCCAGATTACCCGCGTGATCCATATGGGCATGGCTGAGGAGGACTGCGGTAATATTGAGCGCAGGAAACTGAGCGAGGGATAGGTCGGAGGGTATGAGATCTGGACGGTAAATGTTGAGTTTGGGCAGCAGTCCGAGGTACACCAGGTCGTGGATGCCACGAGTGTCACGGCTCTTGAGAAATTCCTCATAAAAAGCGCCATATTTACCGAAGTTCTTGCCGAAATCCAGGAAGACACCCTGGCTGTTCTCTTCTAGATAGATCTTGTTCCCGCCGATGCCGTTTGCGCCGTCGTAGACGGTGAGTGATACCAACGATCTTCCTCCTTTATTCTTTCACCAGTTAGGTACCTCAAGAGATTTAAGCACAATCATAAGCATGAAAGTTGGATGATCCCGCCTTCCTAAGGACTTGAATTGGTAATGGAGGATTATCCGCACTAGCAATCGATGAGTGCTGCCATGGACTTTAAGACGCGCAGAAGCCTTAAGATCTTTAAGAACCTATAGAATAGATGGAAAATTGTGAGAACCAAGATTCTGATTGCCGTATCTTTCTCGCTGCTTGCGCTATTCGCCATTAGTACACATGCCATTGATAATCAATATGGATTTTCAGCCGATCAATTGATCGATGCAAGCAGGGGAATTTATCCATACAGTGGCCCTAGTCCTCAGGAAGCAAGAGCGAATTGGGGCAGAGCAAGCGGGGTTGACTACACAAAACCATCCGTAGCACCAGAGAGCAGTAACATAACCACAACCCAAACTGCACCTTCTCAGGGGGTCGCAACGCCATCCGCAACAAGCGCGGCTGGAAATTGGTCGTTTAGCCTCAAGGATAGCGAAAACAGATCCATGAACTTAACGCTTTCTCAGTCAGGAGACATACTACTGGGAGTGGGTAATATGAACGAAAATAATAGAACACAAATGGTTTCAGCATCAGGCTTTTTGGTTGGAGACAAATTGGATCTAAACGTGATATCTCTCGCAACGGCTAATCTTTACAGCCTTTCTCTCACAAAAAAGGATTACGCTGCATCTGGAGAATATAAGGCATTCACATCTGTGGGAGAGTCTTGGATTGGAATGGCGAGGGGATATTGACACCAAATAAGAACTAGATGGAACTCATTTTTGTATAAAATCTAGGATCATCAAAGAAATATACCGAACTCACATAAGATCCACGCATCCGCCTGTGGCATTTAAGTCACAGAAATTGACTTCGCACCCATGATCAAGCAGGTAATGATCGCAATGCCCGTCACAACTTGTCTCTCCCTTGGATGGGCAAGATGATGTCGGTCTCAACCGTTAACCCTCCTTTCAACTCTGTTCTATGATATTATATGCCCGAAAGGAAAATTTCGCCTTGCCTGGATTGTGCATCCATAAGTGCCAATGCAAATAGTCTGTTTGTAGAAGTACGAAGATTGCACTACTCCCCACACGATTCTGGGCAAAGAGTGTGATCTTCCTCACCCCCCTATTTTTTGGTGGCATTCATGGAAAGCAAGCTCGCAATTTCATCGGAGCCGTTCATTCAGAAGTATTTCTTATCGAGCCACCACTGATTCATATCACGGGCAGATACACGAATTTTACAATAATTAGTTATATTTGGAAACCTATTATTAAAAGGTGGCAATTGATGCCAAGAAAAGCAATAATCTCAATCATACTTCTAGTAGTCATCATTCTAATGGCGAATGATCTGGCCGGAGCAGTTGTGACTTTCGTGGGTGACCCAGCTGTATGCGCTTGGTCTGAAAATAGAGATAGAACTGTTGATGACATGAATGCCCCGCTCAGCGTCTATTCAAGTATAGATGTATTCGTGCGTAGCTCTCATGATAGACTATTGCGCAAACATTGGGACGGCACAAACTGGGGCAATTGGGAACCAATTGAGATTAACGTTAACGGACAAAGGAAGCCTGCATTATCATCTCCTTCCGTTGTGCAGAGAGGTCGCGACAGCATAGACGTTTTCACCACAGACGGAATAAATGTTTATAGAACTGGATGGGATGGAAGAAGCTGGAGATCGGAAGCCATTCAAAATATGGGAATGATTATTAGTTTCGCTCCGGCAGCCGCATCCTCGGGCCCAGACAAGCTTGACATTTTTGTCATCGGCACAGACGGAAACCTCTGGCACAAATCTACTGAGGGATCTACCGAGGAGAATTTCCGTTGGGAAC
>JALHSR010000347.1 GCA_022865315.1 Methanotrichaceae archaeon
ATGCCAATGCCACTGTCTTAATTGCTGGAAGTGATATCCATAATAATTTCGGCTATGAAGGCGGCGGAATCCACAATCAAGCGACAGAGGACAATGCTACTGCGACCGTCTCTATTATCGGCAGTCACATCCGAGATAACACCGCGGAATCTGGCGGTGGGATTCATAATAGGGCTATATATGACAATGCGACTGCAAGTGTCATCATTAAAGACAGCGAAATATACAATAATACTGCGGGTATATATATAACGAGCCAAGGCGGAGGGATTTTCAATAATGCCAGGGACGGAAATTCCATTGCAAGCATCGCAATTACAAACAGCAAAATATATAATAATACCGCAGAGTTTGGCGGCGGGATTGACAATGGGGGGTCGATGATGGGCAATGCCAGAAGTATTGTAACAGTTAAAACTATTGGGCATAAATCAAATCAAGTACAACACGCCGGATGACATCTATCCGCCCATGACGTGAGGGGAGTTGGTACAAAAACCCAAATCCCTCATTTTTTGCTGTATTTCTGCAATGGTGATATTTAGACTGCTGATCCTATAATATGGGCAATCACGAATATTGGCTCTTTCGTTTCCTTTATTTTTGTTTTTTTTGTCGATTCCATCCATTGGACGAAACATTCCACGATATATTTATAATCTTTAAATATTACATATATGGGCAGAGCAATAATATCGTAAAATGGGACCTAGGTGAATAAAATGAGGAGTGTTAAAAAACTGTGTCTGGCTGTGGCCTTTATCATCCTAATTTCGACCGTTTCTGCTATAGTCGAGCATAGTAAGGCAGAGACTGTAGAGAGAATGAGGATGCCCCCCGTACTTCAGAGCACTGGTGATGAAGGGATGCCCATATCAGGAATCGAAGGGGAGTGCGTCATTGGCTTGGGCTGCTATTCTGCTATACCGACAGTACTTCAGAGTCCCGGCAATGAAGGGATGCCAATAGCAGGGATGGAGTCTGGAGCCGAGCCAGAAATGACAGTAGGGCAACAAATGCCAAGTATGCAAGAGACGAATATCGGCTACGAAGGGATGCCCGCATCGGGAATAGAATCTGGATACCAACCGGGGATGACAATAGCGCAACCACTACCGATCATGCAAGGGGTGAAGCCCAGCTTACCGTATACAATCATGGCAATCGGAAACAGGGAATACATAGTTGCTGGTTGGCTGGATGAAAATACGCAGATAATCCTCCTGTATCACGATATGGACGAGCCCACGGTTCGAATGCGAGCCAATCAATTCTTCACTAGTTTGGGTGAAACAGCGATAAGAACCATACCGTCCCAATGATATATGTAGCCTGGTTCGGATCACCCTTCTAAGACTGGATTATGAACGCCTCCAGAGTGGCCTAATCCCTTCATCTTCTGCCATGTCTTTGCAGTCAGCCTGGGTAGGTCTCGAGCGCCTTCCTCGAAGTAGAAGACACGATCGGGCAATTTAGGCAAGTCTTCCAAGAAAGGATCTGGGCCAAACGAGTAGAGCAGCACCGTGGCTTCGGGATCTTGCCCAATCTGAGCTAGAGTTGCATTTTTTTCTGATAACGCAACTCAGGTTAGGATGTGGCGGATTAGATTTTAGAAGTTTTCCTTGACGAAGTACACCCTTAAAATGCCGTCTCGTCCCTTACGAAACTTTTCAATAAAAGATATTCAGCGAAATTTTTTTACTTCTTCTTGCTTTAGCCAATTGGTGCCTTAAGAGCTTATGGACATCAGGGTGACATTTTCTTTTCTGGCCAAGGCGTTAATCTCATCGGCGGGACCTGCTCGTAGCACATGGCATTATGCCTTCATCATCTACTCTTACGGATCTCCCCTCCAAGAATTTAGCATCTTTTCGATTTTTTCCACATTATATTCGAAAACTCAGGTCTTGCCTTTCGAGATCGCATGCATGATCACAGCTTCGATAATTGTTCCCTCTTTCTGACTAATTGAGACAGCCTAATTGGACGGCTCTAAGAAGTTCACTTGGAAGGATTCTTGAGAAACGCTTAAATAAAATCCGTCGCATGCTTGCCATCTTGTATCTCCTGGCACATGACCATGAGATTAGTATCTTCGTAGCACAGCATATCCTGGGTCATATTCTCAAGCAGAATGCACCCAATCAAGATCTGGCTTCTTGACCCCCATCATCACTTGGATATACGCTCTCCATCAGCAATATTTCTCAGGACGCAGGCACACCGTTGTCCTCCATTTTCCCCCATCTTGACGACCTTCAAAGCCTGGTTTTCCTCGTCTCCTGCAGAGACTTTTTTTCCATTTTCCAGGCGGGCCTTCGGCTTGGGCCATATGGACATGGGCAAATTCTGCAAGTCAGCCCATCAACACGTGCATCAGCACAATTCTTTATTTCGGAAAGTAGGCCATGCATCCCCCAGAACTTCCATGAATGGGCTGAAAAGTCCCGGGACCAAGTACCTTCTCAAACATATTTCATCCTTGATGCTAATCTTTTTATCTGCAAATGATTTAGCCATATTTCCAGAGGCAAGAAGCCCCTTAAGTCCTGATTGTCTCTGGTTTGAGGAACTTTGGCAGTTTAATCCGTAACCTCGATCTCCAGCATATTTGAGAAAGTCTCAACATTTCCAGTGGCTGAAGCCACAATGTCCACTTTATAAACTCCAGGGGGTACGTCGGCTTTCCAGATCCCTTTATAAGTATTTCCAGAGGTCCGCAGCAAGCCGATCCTGTCCACTTCAGAGCCATCTGGGCCATAAATGAAGGCTGTGCAGCGCAGAGAATCCTCTGAAGTACCAGAGGAGGCGTTGGGTGTCTTGCCAGTGGAACTGATCTGGACAATGCCGCTATTGCGATCTATGTTGGCGAAACTTTGAGGAGATCCAAATCCACAAGTTGCGCATCCTTTCACCGTTAGCCTGACCTCCTCCTTTGAGGATGATTTGTTCGTGACAGTCGGTTGCTTTTCCCGGAAAGATGCAGTAATAGTCACAGATTCTCCGGACCTGATAGGATTAGGCTTTGCCTCTACATCCGTCAGCTCCAAATTGAACTCTGGCTGATTCTCTAGCCAATCTCGCCATGTGTAGAGCCTGACGTCGTAACCTAATAGCTCAAGAGCAAACCAGATAAGCGAAGCCTCAAAGCCTACATTGGTGTAAACCACAACGGCCTTATCCTTGCTTAAATTGGAAAAGAGCTTTTCTAGTTCATCCTCATTTCGAATTCGATCATTTTCCATTACATTCTCATATGGTATATTGATGGCTCCTGGAATTGAAGCAATTGCGAAATTCTCTGAAGACCTAGCGTCTACGATCTGAGCGCCTCCATTAATCACAAAGTCGAAAGTGGCGAGGAGTTCTTGGCTTAGTTTAGGCGTATAGTTCGTCCTCTGCCTAGATCCGGGCTTCTCATTGGTTTTGAGTCCCGCAGCCTCCCAGTCTTTAAGGTCTCCATCCAAAAGCCTGACCTTATCGTGCCCCAGATATTTTAACATCCAATAGCTAAAGGCTGCTGGGGATGGGCCGCCACCACATTGAAGACATTCGCCGGTAACGACAACCGAATCGTTTCTGGATATCCCCATATCACCTAGCATCGTAGCGATCTCCGACGCCGGCTTGATACGCCAGCCCTCGCCAAAAAAGTTCTCATAGTTTAAGTTCACCGCTCCTTCAATGTATCGTTCGGCGTGGGGGCTGATGTCCAGCACGATGTCAGAAGCGGAAACTTCCGAGGGCAATACTAGAGCCTCCGCAAAAAATCTGCTATCTATACTTGAGGGGTCTTTGCTTTCAACCGATGTCCGAAGCACTTCAGAGTCTGCATTCTGAACCGTCAGTATAATCTTCTGGCCCAAAGGTGCATCATTCTGATCAGCCTTTTCATACGTCTCTCTTTGCGCCAGCCAACCATCGAAAATACTCGAATCAGGACAGGTGGGACAGAATTCGCCAGTCTCCGTTCCTGCCAAAGCTATTCCAAATAACTGGATAAGAAGAATTAAGCTTAACATCTTTATTCCTATATCTCGAATTTCTTCAATAGAGATCATATCTTCATTTTGCCTTTGCACTGGTCCTATCTGGAGCAAACAAAACATCAAAGTCTCCGATGTGACCAGTCTTTGATGTACGTCCAGTTCGTGCCCTCATATTTATGGTTTTCGGATTAGTGCTGTACATTTCAAAGAACTATTTTTGCAAAAATTTGCTTTTCTAGCAAAAATTAATGGCTAATCGAGGGATGGATGAACAGCAATTTCCATCCTCGGCCTGTTCTCGAAATTTAATCCGAAATACTTATATATCGAAATGCATTGATATGTTCCTGGATAGAAGAGCTTGGGTGAATAATCCCCTCTAGAGGCTCTTTAGGGTCACAGCAGATGGCTGTTAATGCTTGGTACAGTTGACGTTCAGTTTTTGGATAAAAGCGGTACGAAGAAAACAAGAATAGAAGGCTTCGAGCCCATGAAATACGAGATCTGTGGCAAGGAAGATGTTTCCTTTTTCAAAGTAAGCCATAAAGTGTATGGAGGATTAAAGATTTGCGGTAAATGTTTCGAAAAGGAGCGTTCTAACCTTAATCCAATCGGGGGCAATGGTTGTACATGTTGTCGCTGAGTAATGACGCCAGCACGGCAGTTGAGGCTGAGGGAGATGACCTCTGTAGTCTAACAAGGCTCATCGGAGATCCTGACGGGGCTAAAGAGACGGTAAAAAAACTTCGGGCTCTGATGAAAAAGATCGAGAAGGAAGACTCAGATTCAGAGATAGGTGTCTTTAAGGCAGCGGCCGATCCATGCAGGATCAGGATTCTGAAACTCTTGAAAGAAGGCGAACTCTGCGTCTGCGAGATAATGACAGCCTTGAATAGACCTCAGTCAACCACCTCTCACCATCTATCGATATTGAGAGAGGCAGGGTTGATACGGGAGCGCAGAGCAGGAAAGTGGTTGCATTACAGACTATCGGATGGGGCGGTAATAGAGTTGCTCAACCAGGCTAAGCTGCTGAAGGATAAATGAGATGTCCAATGACAAATGGCCGGCTGAACGATTACAGCATCTTACCGTATTTCAGAATTTGTGTTATCACGGACTAAGAATTCAATGATTTAATGGAGTTTGAAAATGTTTGAAGCTAACAACCATAAGACAGGCAAATCTCGTATTGCTCGCAAGTATAGTCATCCATTTTGTGTTCAGAAGCTAGCGCTGGCTCTCATAGTTCTTCTGTCAGTAGGGCTTCTAATGCCTGACGCAAATGCTGGGTGTGCCTGCGGCGGGGCCGGAAATTGGGATCCGACCGCGTTTTTGAATTCAGACGTACCTGGGTTCCAGGCAGCTACGGTCAGCAGTTCCAACCAAGCCTTAGCCGGCAATAGCGCTCAAAGTGCTACTCCGCCCGTAAAGAGATCAGACCTTTTTCCCAATAGCCAGATAATTAAACCTCTTCAGAGCGTTTCCAGTTCAGACGTTGTTTTGGACGTTTCCAATGGCAATGATTACAGTCGGTCCCATATCAAAGGAGCTCTTCTGGTCCTTTCCAGGAGCTTCCTCTACGCCGATGGCACGATCAAGTCGGTTCCAGATTTAGCCAAGATTTTAGGCAATGCAGGTGTCTCTCGTAACGACTCTGTCGTTGTTTACAGCAATAACTTTAGCGAGGCCACATTTGCATTCTTGGTGCTCCGCTACCTTGGACATGATATTGTGAAGGTTCTTGACGGCAGCCTAAACGAATGGACTGCGGCAGGATTACCAACCGAGGCATTGCAAAATATAAAACCACCGGCAGATTATATGTCCAACCCGAGATCTGAGATCTTGGACGATTACGATTATGTAAAAAATGGTTCTGCCCAGATAGTAGATGCCAGATCCTTCACAGAGTTCAGCAAAGGCCGCATACCTGGCTCTATCTCCATGGATCCTGCCAAAGTCCTGGCTAGCGGAAAAGTTAAGAACGGAGATGATTTGACCAATTTGTTCAGCGAGCTGAGCAAGGACAAGCCGGTCGTTGCCTACTCAAGCGATTACTTTCAGGCGTCGTTGTTATGGTACGCCCTCCAACTCATGGGCTATGATGCTAATATTTACACTTGGCAGGATTGGGTAGCCAATCAGCCCACCTCTGAGAAGGATGAAACTGGCTTGACCGGAAAGGACACCACGGACACAGGTCGCTTCAAGAAGCTAGGAACGACTTAGATTGGATGATTTGAAAATAAAAACCAAAAGAATCGCATAAAGACGGAGGGGTGCAATAAAATGGCTAATGGGATAAAGAAAAGTCTCGATTCCTTGTCTAGATATCTTACACTCTGGATATTTGCCGCTATGCTTCTAGGGATCGGGATCGGCTATTTTGCTCCCAGCATAACCCAGTTCATTCTGAGTCTGCAGGTGGGCACGACATCGATACCCATAGCCATTGGACTGATATTAATGATGTATCCGCCACTGGCCAAAGTGAAATACGAAGAACTTGGCAGAGTCTTTCAGGATACGAAAGTACTTGGTCTTTCTTTGGTGCAGAACTGGCTGATAGGCCCGGTCTTAATGTTCATCCTGGCTGTAATATTCCTCAGGGACTATCCACACCTGATGTACGGTGTGATCCTCATCGGCCTGGCTCGATGCATAGCCATGGTGATTGTCTGGAACGAGCTGGCATGTGGTTGTACCGAATATTGTGCCGCGCTGGTTGGGCTCAACTCTGTGTTTCAGGTCTTGTTTTATTCGCTCTATGCATTCATTTTCATTACTGTTCTACCAGCTGCATTAGGCATTGCGGAGGGTACTGAAGTTTCCGTGACTATGGCTGAAATTGCAAAGAGTGTCTTTATCTATCTGGGCATACCCTTCCTGGCTGGATTGATAACCAGGTTCACTCTAATTAAATATAAGGGCAAGAGCTGGTATGAAACCCAGTTCATACCGAAGATTAGTCCTATAACCCTGATCGCCCTGCTTTTCACAATTGTAGTAATGTTCTCTCTCAAGGGAGATTATATCGTGGAGCTGCCTCAATTGGTAGTCATTGTGGCTATTCCCCTAATAATATACTTCTTGCTCATGTTTTTTGTAAGCTTCTATATGTCTTACAGGATGGGAGTTAATTATGAAAACACTGCAGCTCTATCTTTTACCGCCGCTAGCAATAATTTCGAGCTGGCAATAGCCGTGGCCATATCTGTGTTTGGCATTAATTCGATGGAGGCATTTGCCACAGTTATCGGACCTCTTATCGAGGTTCCTGTGCTTATATCCCTGGTTAATGTAGCCCTAAAGCTGAAAGACAGATACTATCCTGGCGCACCTGAAAAAGTGTTTTGTGAGACGCCGGCCTAAAGGTGAGATAAATGTCTGGATCGCCCGCTGATGTAAAGCTAGTTGGCAACGCAATGGCAAATGCTACCAGAAGGAAGATCATGGCCATGTTGATCGAAAACAATAGAAATAAGGAGGAAATAGAGAAGGCTGTCGGGGCCTCTATGCTGGATTACCACATACAGATGCTGCAGCAGGCTGGCCTTATCGAGCAAAAAGAGTCAACCTTAGTTCTAACCGATTTCGGTAAGAACTTCACAGAAACAAGAGCAGAGAAACCTGTGGAGGTCAAGAAGAACCTGACGGGAACCAAACCGATCGATATCGTGGAGATTAGGCAGCTCTTACCTTGCATCGCCGACAAAACAAAGTTCCGAATCATTGCCCGGATGGAACCGTCCCTGGGCGGGGCTTTGAAGCTGCTGGAACCATTGTTTCCAAGAGCACGTTACTCCGAGAAGATCAACGCTTTGATCATTCAAAAGGGTAATGTGCTGCTTACCATCTACTCAACAGGTAACGTTACCATGACCATGATCAAGAACCAGGAAGAGGCCACGCAAATTCTTGAGGATATAAGGAGGGCTGTAAACGACGCCATAGTAAAAGGCATTACTCCAGTGCCCCGTGAAAAGGTCAAAGTGGACCACAACGAAATTTACGAATACCTCCCCAAAACCAACTGCCAGATCTGCGGGGAACAAAGCTGCTACTCCTTTGCCATAAAGCTAGTAAGCCGTGATACCGAGCTAGCGAAATGCACGCCACTACTTGACGCAAAATACTCCACAAACCTGGAGCACCTGCAGGCTATTATGGAGTACTTATGAAGGAAAATGCGCGGAAGACGCTCACCATCGTGCTAACAGATGGACCATACATCTCGGAGTATGCTGATATGGCGTATAAGATAGCTAAGGCAGCGCTGAAGAATTGCAGAGTGAATATTTTTCTTTACCTTGATGCTGTCCACATCCCGAAAATAGGCCAGAATCCAGTCAATTTTTCAAACGCTGGCCAGCTATTCCAGAAACTGGCCATACTGGGAGTCCGTGTCGTGGCCTGCTCCAGGTGCGCCGCAGCACGGGGTTATTTCTCTGAGGATGGAGAATGTAGTGATTATCTCCCCGGAATTAAAATCACAAGCATTTATGATTTAGCTGAAATGTTTAGTGAGAGCGACAAAGTGATTTCATTATCAAGATGAAAACAGTATTCTACCTCCAGGATTCCGCACCCTACGGCAGCGAGAAAGTCTACGGAGCTCTGAATGCCGCCATCGTTTGCATAAAAATGGGAGTGACGCTTGGCCTATACGAAGACGGCGTATATCTGGCTCTAGCTGGACAAAATAGTAAGCCTCTGGGGGTGCCTAACCTAGCTGACATTCTCTACGCATACCCTGATTTGAATGTGCTAGCCCACGAGCCCTCCCTGAATGCGAGAGGACTTATGATGGAAAGCCTGATTGAGACGGTTGAATTGGTTGACGAAATTGATTTCCTCAATGCCATGGAGGCATCGGATTTTGTGGTCCTTCTGTGAGGGGAAACCTTGCCTGATATCTTTCTATTGACCAAGACCCAAAATAGCTCTAGGACCGGAATTTGCCTAAATTTGATCGAACGCTCCAAAAATTCCAAACTCTACCTTGCGGGAGACGGAGTATATAATTTGCTTAGTAATTCTATCAAGATTCCGCCAGAAGTTACGATATTCGTCTGCAAAGAGGATCTAGATGCTAGAGGTTTGAAGATAAGCAACAAAGCCATTGTCTTAGAAGATTTTTATGAGAAACTGGCGGAAGAGGTCATGGAAGAGAGCAATAAAGTCTATTCGTTTTAGATTTCTTTATTTTCGGAGCAAGCTCCGAATACATAATTTTTAAACCATTGTCTGTCGGATTGTTGCATATGATAATAAATCGGGCATAAAGGCTAATTTTAGTTTTCTTCAATAGACAGGCCTTACTCATAAAATTATGTGGAATCACGAGGTACCAAAAAATATACAAATAAGTCTCAATCGTCTGATGTTTAAGGGCATCGAACTGGCGCCCGAGATCTTCTAGCAGATCGTCATATAGCAATCCTTCGGCCTTCTTCAGTACATCATTCTCTTCATTCTCTTCATTCTGCATATGATATTCCACTATCCACTGGAAGTCCTAGTGAGGCTGTAAATCTGAGAATTAGAGTAGGGATCCTCAAATTATAATTGAGAAAACTCGGTTTAAACCTTCTTGATTCAAAACTGCCTATATCAAGCTTAGGAGAGCCAGAATATGCTGGCTGCCCATAGCTTAAGCGCTTAAAAAAAAAACCTGTTAATAAGGTCTACTTTCTTCTCGAAAGGGTTATGGCGGCAACTACCATTAGGCCTAATGTAGCAAATACAACTTCGAATCCAGGTGCTTGGCTCTTGGCCGTTTCCTCTGCTTTCTTTGCAGTTTCGCTTGCTTTCTCGGTTGTAGTTTGCGCTTGCTTGGCGGTTTCTTCAACCTTTTGTGCAGTTTCGGCTACCTTTCCAGATCCAGGCAAAACCTCTTTTGCCTGTTGAATTGTCTCATTCACCTTTTTTGCGGTCTCGCCTGCTTCCTTTGCAACTGTGCTCGCCTGTTTAGCTGTCTCTTCTACCTGTTTTACGACTTCGGAAACTTTGCCGGTTGTATCTTGTCCGCTCGCTCCGAGAGCGGCCAGGAATATTACTAAAATCCCTAGAACCACCAATTTTTTCATTAAGTTTGGCCTCCTATCACGAATAATTTTTGGACAATTAATATGACTTTCTTATAAAGTTAGCGATTGTGGTAAAGGACTCATAATAAGTGGTTGTATAAGCGATCTCAATCTACAGAGGCGTCATGTTCAAGAATCATCAGGGTTAAACAGGCTTACATTGGAATGTGGTGAAACCACAGCCCTTATCTTAGGTTCATAAACTTATCTATGAAATCGGCTCATGATGACCGAGTGGTTTCCTATACAAAGAGGATTTTGAATCTCAGGTTAAGATTACGATTGAGGATTACTATTTACTCAATATCGCCGAGATTATTTTCTACTTGTTCCCATATTTTCGCTCAGAAACGGCTCTCTTTCCCGAATTATCTTTCTTTTGTAGATATTCCTCGATAGCTACCGCTAGCCTAGATAATTCCAGC
>JALHSR010000348.1 GCA_022865315.1 Methanotrichaceae archaeon
GATTTCAGTGTTGAGCGAGGAGATGTCCCAGCTTCAGAATGGAATCTCAGATCGAGACGGCAAGATTTCAGTGTTGAGCGAGGAGATGTCCCAGCTTCAGAATGGAATCTCAGATCGAGACGGCAAGATTTCAGTGTTGAGCGAGGAGATGTCCCAGCTTCAGAATGGAATCTCAGATCGAGACGGCAAGATTTCGGTTTTATCAGCGCAATTAGAGCACTCCAATAAACAAGTTGCAGCATCCAGCAATGAGATAATGGAGATGCATAAGAGCATCGTTTGGCAAATGCTAATGTGGTATCATTACCAGGTTGTGGAGCGTATTCTGCCTAATGGATCTCATCGCAGGCGCAGGTATGACAGACTGCTGAATAGATGCAGATCCATGATTAGTGAAGGTGGAATCTTCTCGTCAGCGGCAAAAAAAAGCTCATCTGAAGAGATTCCATTCGCCAAACAAGGCCCGTTGGTATTGATGCTCGACGCCAACATTCATAATCATTTTAATCCAAATGTGCCTCTTCATTTGAATGAGGATCTATCCGCTAGGTTTACTTTTCCTGTAAACAATCTGAGCGAGATAAGGATTCTCACTGGTACATATGAGAGATTAAACTCCGACATGATCTTTAGCATAATGGAAGAAGGAAACAAGAGGTCTCCCTTAAGGACATCGATGGTAAGGGGTAAAGATATATTAAACAATGATTACACCCCCTTTAGCTTCAAACCAATAAAGGATAGTTCGGGCAAGACCTTCATTTTCAACTTAAGATCAAAAGGGGAACCTGCAGCGGCTGTATGGTACAACTCAGAAACCAACCTTCAGGATGTCCAAATATTTAAATCTGGGAATAAAATCTCCGGTTTGATTGGTTTTCAGGCCTTTGCTAGCTCGAATATTGCATATCCATACAATTACCATTTGTGGATCTTGAAGAACGAGCCTAACGAAGCTGAGCTCGAACATATCAAGAGATCCTGTCATTCGCTCGAGTATAGGCCGAAGATAAGCGTTGTTGTCCCGGTCTGGAATACCGATGAGAGATGGCTCAGGTTTGCTATCGAGTCAGTTTTAAATCAGATATATGATAATTGGGAATTGTGTATTGCAAATGGTGGCTCTACAAAGCAACACGTCAAAGGAATTTTAGATGAATTTGCAAATCGTGACTCAAGAATCAAGGTCAGACATTTGAAAGATAACAAGGGGATTGCTGGAAATTCCAATGAAGCGCTCTCCATGGCAACAGGGGAGTTTGTAGGATTTCTAGATCACGATGACGAGCTGGCCACCATTGCCATTTTCGAGATCGTCAAGCTGCTAAACCACAATAATATGCTGGATTTCATATATACTGATGAGGATAAGATAGACGAGAATGGAAATAGGAATCTTCCTTTCTTCAAACCAGATTGGTCGCCGGACATTTTTCTATCTAATAACTATGTATGCCATTTCTCAGTTATAAGAAAGAGTCTTTTGGACAAAGTAGGCGGATTCAATGAGGGATATGATGGATCCCAAGATTACGACTTATTTTTAAGGGTTACTGAACAAACATCCAAAGAAAGAATAGCACATATACCGAGCATCTGCTACCATTGGAGGACAGCTTCAGATTCGGTAGCAAGCTCTCGGGAAGCAAAACCTTATGCCTATATTGCAGGTGAGAAAGCTTTAAGGGATACAATGGCCAGAAGGAAAATTGAAATCGATGGTCTATTTAGTGGACTCGTGCCCAAATCATATAGAATTAAATACAAAATAATAGATAATCCGAAGGTTTCTATTATTATACCAACCAAAGATAAAGTAGATGTATTGAAAACCTGCATAGATTCGATAATAAATAAAACGCTCTATGATAATTATGAGATATTCATTGTTGACAACGGAAGCAAAGAAGATCGCACTTTAACATATTATGATAAACTAAGAGAGAACCCAAAAATCAATATCCTGTATTTCAATAAGCCCTTTAATTTTTCTGCCATAAACAACTATGCGGTCTCTAAGGTTAATTCTGAGTACATTTTGTTACTAAATAGTGATATAGAGGTCATAACTCCAGAATGGGTGAATTCTATGCTGGAACTGGCCCAAAGGAGCGACGTTGGAGCGGTTGGGGCAAGGTTGTTGTATCCCAATAATACAATCCAGCATGCAGGTGTTATCCTGGTAGGGGGAGTTGCAGGACACGCTCATAAGCATCTCCCAGCATCAGAATGGGGTTATTTTGGCAGGGCGCAATTGATACAAAACTTTTCAGCTGTCACCGCGGCATGTTTGCTGACTAAAAAATCTATTTATAATAAGGTTGGAGGATTAAATGAAAGGAATCTTGCCATCGCTTTCAACGATGTCGATTACTGCCTGAAACTGAGGCAGAAAGGGTATCTGGTTATTTACACGCCTTATGCAACTCTTTATCATCATGAGTCTCTATTCAGGGGTCACGAAGACACGCCGGAAAAGCAGATAAGATTTGCAAAAGAGATCAAATATATGAGGGATAAATGGGCAGAAATCCTGGATAACGACCCATACTATAATCGAAACTTGACACGAGATAAGGAGGATTTTTCCATCAGAATCTAAATCATTAGGCAATTTCTTGATTTAGATTACTTGATTAACTCCGAGCTTTAAAATATCACTTCACACAGGCCCTAAATTGGCAATCTCAATATGCATTTTCGAGATTTAACTGACTTTTTGAGAGACGTAAATCTGTGAGCCATTGACCATAAATATTTTGTTAAAATCTGCTTTGTAATATCCTTTTCCATCCTTAGTCACAACCTTGATCGCAAGATCATGGGAGCCGTTCCCTAATAAGGTGGGCATAAAAGAAACTTTAAAGCCAGAATATTTATAGTCATCATTTTGAAAAAATTTGGCTACATCATTCCTTTCCAAACCATACATCGCAGGAATATTGAATTTGTCGTCAATGGCAATGAAAACTGCCTTTGCAGGAAGCTTTCTTTGATCGTCAATTGCCCAGCCTTTGATTAATATTTCATCTCCGCTAATGATAAAAGGCGAATTATTTATTAAGGGAAGGATCCGGTTATTGATAGCATCAATGCTATACTTCGTCTCAGCATTTAATGCTCTTAGATTGGCGAAGTCTATAGTGTCTTTTTCACGAAAAACACTTAAATTATATTTTTTTAAAAAAGATGTCCAAATTCTAACATGCTGTGGAACGGGATGGAGAAGCATTAGATTTTTATCCGGCTGAATATCGATTGTCTTTAGGTAGTATGCCATCTCCATCTTTGTATGTTTCCAGAAGGATCCCTCTTTGAGTCCTTCTACAGTTTGTGCAGCAGTCCCGATGAAAATGAGAGCAATTACAGCCCCGAGAAGGATATAACTCAAAGGATGGAAGGAATTCCCATTGGGATCTTGTTTTTCCATATCGCCTCTCTTAGCAAAATTTTTGCAGCACTGACTGAAAGGCTTGGCCAGATTGAGCGAAAGGCAGTAGAGACCAATAACAGATAATATTTCCTCCCAGTAATATCTCTGGGAGATGGCAATTTCGAGACTAAGCCCTGTCCTGGCCAAGGCTATCTCCAGGGACGCTATAACGCTGAACAGGACCAATGAAAACCATTTAATATTTTTATCAATCAATATCTTATCATTTAGCATCCAACTATTAAAAAGTAAAAATACTATAATTATCAACATTAATATGCCGGCGATTGGGGATAGGGTCAAACCTTTCAATATGGGAATGCCGAAAGAAGATAAGAAAACCAACGTCATCTGCAAGGGGTGCTGCAGCGACTCCACGGGTGGTGGTATTTGTCCAGGCTTTTGGTATCCGTAAAAATAGATACCAAAAGTTATCCCAGCAGTTATGGCCCATATAACAAGTCTATGAGATTTTCGATCCGATTCTTGCAGAGCTAATTGGATCAGGCAAACCGGCCAAACTGTCAAGCCCGCAATAAAAGAGAATGAAGCGATAATTGCTGCCGCCAGAGAGGTTACGAATTTCTTGTCAAGACCATTGCTTGCATCCAAAAGGTAGACCGCGCCTAAAAATCCGAGGAGCATTAAACTGGATGTAAGGAATATGCCGAAGAGCATATTACCCATTTGGTAAAGATTAAAAAAGAACCAGGAGAGGGGAGCAAATGCCAAAAGACTAGCCTTATTTATCCTATGATCCTTTCTGTACATAAGAAAAATAATTATAAATGACATACAATAGAGTATATAAACAATGGACATGTCTATAACCATATTATATCCGGTGATAACATCTGAAATCAGCAATATTAACCTTGGGAAAAAAGGTCTTGATTCATTATGCTGGGCAAAAAAATCCATAAGCGATAAGCCGTCTTCAAGATACCTCATCAAATAGGAAGTTTGCATATCCCATTCATCCAAAAAAGGGACGTTGACTCCATAATTAATTATGTATATTATTCCAATAAAAATAGGAAGGATAATTAATATAATTATCCCCAGCCACAATAATTCATTTTTTCCCTTCATCATAGCAATCCGCTCTAAGCTATCTTCCCTATGAGATTTTCCATCAACTAAACTATCGCTAAATATATATAATATAAATACTATTATATTTCTGAATAGTGCTATGAGCTTCAGCATCAGGCAAACTAGCCGCCTATTAGATGAAGTTGGCAAATCTACGGAAAACGGATCGGATCGCAATTGCAGGTGAACCTAAATAAGGCACATCAAGATTGAGGAGACAATCCAGTTTCATCATGAGGGCTTAAAAGATTAAAAAAAAGGCCTGAGATGTGCAATAATAGTCGGAAAGGGTTTTCCATGGTTCTATTTATCATAATTTGGCTTTTAGGGAACTAATCACACATCCGCCAATTTTATCGCCACCGAAACTGCAGATTTTTCTTAAGCCTTATCCAAAAGATTAATTGATATTAACAAACGCAACCTATTTTTAAGGGATGAAATGCAATTTCAACTCAAAGAGATTATGCCAAAATCTTATGATAAAATGGTGATAAATGTCTTTATATTATTTTTTTTAATTTTTTTTATAAAATTATTGCTGTCTTTAGTGTTCCACTCTCCTTGGACTTATCCTGACGAGATCGTATATTCGGAGATGGCTAAAAATATAAATAGTCCAGAATATTCAAAATATCCTGTTGGGTATCCCATCATTTTATCCATAGCCTATTCACCATCTGCTGATAAAGTCATTATTTATCATATAATGTTGGCAATAAATTGTTTTTTATCGTCTCTAATAATTTTCCCAGCTTATTTTATTCTGAGCAAGTTCTGCCCAAAAGGCTACTCCTTATTTGGTTCATTTGTTGTAGCCGCCTTGCCAACAATAAACCTTTATAGTTTTTTATTATTGAGCGAGAATTTATTTACGCCATTATTTATTTTTAGCATATTTGCCATAATTAAAACATACGAATCAAAAAGCGCAAATTGGATTTTGATTGCACTTTTATCTGTGGTTGGGCTATTCTTTACCAGACACGCTGGCATAATCATGCTGTTCGGCTTTTTTATATCTTTTATATTTTATATTATAGCTTACGGCCCGAAAGAGAGGAGAAACATAAACTATTTTATTTTAATTTTAATTTTATCTATCTTTTTCGGTTATCTGTTGATTCGAACGAATTTGATGCCTATGGATTATCTCAAATGGTTTGGCGATTATTCAGCAATATCATATAATGTTATTAAATTATTCATTTTTGATAAAGACTTTTCGTTAAATATTGTTTTTTTGTTTTTTAATGGAGTAAGATTTTTAATATTATCATCTTATTTTATCTTTTTAATTTTTTTTGTATTGTTATTGCTATCTATAATTGGTTACAAAAAGCAAGAAAATCCCATATATGCTTGGTTTGAGTCGCTGAATGATGAGGAGAAACTAGGATTTAAGATGTCAATTATATATTTTACATCTTCGGGCTTTATTTCATTGTTGGCCATTCCACTAAGAGTACCAGGGCTGCAAATATATACTAGATATTTAGATCCGTTTATTCCAGGCATTTTTATATTCGGATTAATTGCTTTAAATAAAATTTATGGGTATAAGATTTTTTACAAAAATTTTTTATATTTTATTATTATATTATTTATTTGTTTATTTGCGCTAAAATTTCCAGAAATTTTGCCCGATGCGATGACCATATATTATATTAAATTTTTAAAAGATGTAGGGCCAACTTCCATCGTCTTTGCGATAGTTATGACTTCCTTTTTAATAGTTTTTTATTTGTTTATAATTAGAAAACAATTTTATAAAGGATTTCTTGCTTATGTTATATTATTTTCAATTTGCATTTCAGCATACGCATTACATAGCAACCTGTTTTATCACTCAGACTTTATGTATAAGCAGAACCAAATCGGAACATATTTGTATAATAATTCTAATGATAAAACTATCACGTTAATAGATGAAGATGACGTAACCAAAGATAGGGTAATATGGTATATGACTAGATTTTGGGCACAAGGACCCCTCATTATTTATGAAATCCCATATAACCTCTCGGAAATTGATCCCATATATGTTACCAATAATTCTTATATTATTTCATCAAAAGGATTATTTGCTGAATCTGTCGCGAGTTCTTTTGAAATCTTCAATTTGTATCGGCTGGATAATGAGAACTTCAGATCGTCAAGAAGCTTGATCAAGAATTTTAATGGGATTAAAACGAATTTAACCGTGCCATATTATCGGTTAGATTTCAAGGAAATTTCAAATATGACAAAACCAAGTTTGTATCAGCACCCCTTGTTATCGGAAGAGGGGCAAATTTCATTTTCAAATATCAGCATAAGAGATTCCACTTTGAAATTCAGCATTGCATTAGATCCCGCTGTTTGGTCTCCGGAAAAGGGGGACGGAGTGATATTCAATATATATATATCAAAAGGAGGGGCAAATAATCTGATATTTTCTAAATACATCAATCCAAAACAAAATCCTAACGAACGAAAATGGAATGAGTTTATGTTGAACCTTTCAACATACCAGACTGAAAACGCCACACTCATATTTTCAACATTACCAGGTCCAGTAAACGATAATGCGTATGATTGGGCATATTGGGGAGATTTGGAACTAAGTACTGCCTAGATACATAATAAAGGAGTAATTATATTCTAATATAATTACAAAAATAGACCAAAATTGTATCATTTGTCTTGATCTCATCCCTGTTCTTAGCCGATCAAGAAAGTGCCGATGTTGTCGGAGTTTGTAATGCACTTTTTGAGATAAACCTGTATTACCTTCTTTCATGAAAACATTGTAAATTCCGTTCAGGAATCTGGTTAATCTGCACTTATATTGCTAACGTCAAAAATATTTCCAAGGTTTTTGATTTATAGAAATGCCGTCATGAAATATGAAGCTTTTAATAACCTCAATATCGAACGACTGAATTGTTGCCCACAAATTTACCAACAGAGTTCCCTTTTACGATTTTTGTACCTATTACCATTGGTTCAAGGGGAAAAAGGCCACTGGAAAGCCTTGAAGCAATTGATCAATGATCCGATGCTGGAATTTCCCCAAAATTATATTGGGCCAACGAAAATTGGACATAAGATGATATCGCAAATGAAGTCTAATGACGCGCAACCTTCAGTGGTCCCTCCAAAAGCGCGATAGCAGCATCTACCGGTACAAGTCAGAGACGGGATCAGCTCCAGGTTCGATCATTAATTTTTCTAGGACTCCATTGATTTCTGTCGTTATCCCGACACACAATGGCCCCCCCAAATGGCTAAAATGCGCAATACAATCAGTTGTAGAGCAGACGTATTCTAGGTGGCAATTGTGCATTGTTGATGATTCTTCAACAGAAACAGGAACAATAAGACTCTTATCCAGAATAAGAGATCCGCGAATCGATATAAAAATCCTTAAAACAAATGTTGGGATCTCTTCTGCGACGAATGAAGCGATTTCGTCGTCAAAAGGGGAATACATCACTTTCCTTGACCAGGACGATGAGCTGACAAATGATGCCCTAGCCGAGATCGTAAACGCAGTGAACCGAGATAACCCGGATCTGATATACTCCGATGAGGATACATTTGAAGACTCCTTGTTCGGACGAAAGTATATTCATGCGCATTTTAAACCAGATTATTCCCCTGATCATCTCCTGTCTCATAATTATATCACGCATCTCCTCGTCGTGAAAAGGACACTGATGGATAAAATTGGGGTGTTCCGGCCGGAATATGACGGGGCGCAGGACTATGATATGACACTCCGAGCTGTTGAATCTGCTGATACTATATGCCACATTCGCAAAGTGTTGTATCACTGGCGTTATCACCCGGCTTCAACCAGTCATCAGGCCGGATCTCGTGAAAAATGTAGTGATGCAGGAAGGAGGGCAGTCGAAGATGCCGTACGGCGGAGAAAACTCCATGCCATCGTTGAACCAACAAACCTTCAGAACTTTTACCGGATTTTGAGAAGACTGAATGGCGAACCGCTTGTAAGCATTATTATTCCCTATGTTGACATGCCAGAACTCTTGGAGACCTGTATTAACTCAATTACATCCCGCACAACCTATCCAAATTATGAAATTCTGGGGACTAATAACAAAGAGGAAAAGACCTTTGATATTATGGCAAGATGGGCCGATAAAAACCATAGGATTCGGTTTGCAGATTGCTATGTGCCTTTTAACTACGCGGAAAGTAATAACCGCGCGGTCCGCCTGGCCAGCGGGGAGTACATCGTCTTCCTGAACAAGGGTATCGAAATACTCACTCCCCAATGGATTGAGGTATTATTAGAACATGCTCAAAGAGAAGAAGTTGGGGTAGTAGGGGGAAAACTTTACAGCCCTGATGGCGCCGTCCAGCATGCTGGAATTGTGGTGGGTATTAAAGGGCTTGTCGGCCATCCCCATCGCAGGTTCCCTGGCGAGTCGACCGGATACTTTCACAGGCTTGTGCTCACGCAGAATGTCAGTGCGGTAACGGGTGCACTGATGATGGTAAAGAGAAGCAAATACCTGGAGGTCGGCGGAATGGACTCTATTAACCTTCCGATATCGCTCAACGATGTCGATTTCTGTCTTCGTCTTAGGGAAAAGAGATATTGGAACGTTTTTACTCCTTATTGTGAAGCAATTCATTCAGAGTCCATTTCCTGCGGAAATGATGCAGAGCCGGGGAGACAGGTGCCATTTGAGAAAGAGATCAGGTATTTTACCTGGCGACACCAGAAAATTCTATCGCATGGAGATCCTTTTTATAATCCGAATTTATCGTTGGATAATGAAGATATTCGATACATGAATCAACCTTATCTTGGTGAGGATAAGAAAATAGGCTGTTTTTGCCAAAAATCGGAACACGGCTTCTCAAATTAATATGCAATTTAAGAAGGCATAAAAAAAATTACGCATGGAAATTCGAGATGTTTTGAACTATTTTGCATAATATTTGTGTGTGGCCCATATGGAGATCAATTGTTGTCCCCCGTGAAATTGCAATTATATCAATATCCAAAATAACGGTCACATATATCTGGAAGGAGAAAACAATTTCTAACCATTTGGCAATAAAATGAATAACGATACGCAATTAGCCATAATAATAATAAACTGGAATAAGGCCCCGGACACACTTCACCGCATGTGTTTGATCTCCCGGTGGTCCGGATTGAAGGCAGAAGTGATTGTTATTGACAATGATTCATCGCATGAAGACCTTTCATTACTCCGGAACGCGGGATACCGCTTCCAACTCATTATTAATGTTACCAACCGGGGTTATGCCGGCGGGAACAATGCAGGAATCACCAAAGCACTCGAACAAGGGTTTCCTTACATCATGCTGCTGAATTCCGACGCTTCAATAAGTGAAAGTTGTGTGAAACAACTTCTGGAGTGCATGAAGTATTTGCCCGATTTGGGTGTTGTAGGACCCCTGCTTGAAGAGGGGGGGAAGAATTATGCAGGCGGACGGAATATCGGAGTTTATTCACGGACAAGAATTCCATACAAGTCCGAAGATGGTGATCCAGAACTTCTTCAAGTGGATTATGTGCCTGGATCGGTTCTGCTTGCCCGAAGAGAGGCGTTTGAAAAGGTTGGCCAGTTGGAGGAAGAGTTTTTTTTTAGTGGAGAAATCGCCGACTTTTGCAGAAGGATACAGTCCGCAGGGCTGAAGTGCGCGGTTTATACCGGCTGTCGGGCATCGCATACACCGGATATGGATTCAATTATGCGGGAGACCCTTTATAATTACTATACTCTGCGAAACCGGTTTCTCTTCATCAGACGGCATTTTCGATATACAAAATTTTTTTGGGGTCTGCGATGGATCACAGCGGGAATTGTACAAATAATAATCGCCCTCCTTAAAAGAAAGAGAAAGCGAGCTCATGCGCTCTGGCTTGGGTTAAGGGATGGAGTATCCGGGAAGTTTGGAGATCGAAATGCCCAGTTTATCAGTTAAGGTCACCGTGATTATTCCAAACTGGAATGGAGGCAACTGGCTAGACGATTGTTTAAACGCTCTTAAATCTCAGGATTTCAGTGGTTTTGAGGTTTTAGTGGTTGACGATGCATCTACGGATGGATCTTCAGATCATCTGGAAGAAAGATTCCCTGGTGTGCGGGTACTCCGGCTTACCGAACACCATGGCTTTGCCAAAACGGTAAATGCGGGAGTTATGGTGACATCCGGGGACTATGTCGTGTTATTAAACAATGATACAGTGCCATCGATCTCATTTATCAGGAATCTGGTTCATGCCATGGATACGATGCCGCCTGAAGTAGGGAGTCTTGCCTCCTGCATGCGGAGCATGGATAATCCGATGCTGCTTGACGATACGGGTGATATATTTACTTGGTACGGCCATGCTCTGAAAAGAGGCCATGGCAGGACTGTCATCGAATTCAAGAGAGAAAACGAAATTCTCTCCGCATGTGCGGGGGCAGCATTGTATCGGCGGGTATTTCTCAATGAGGTAGGAGGATTTGATGAAAAGTTCGTGAGCTATCTGGAAGACCTGGACCTTGGTCTCCGGGGAAGGTTGTTAGGGTATAAGTGCATGTTTGTCGCAAGCGCGGATGTGTTGCACAAAGGACACGGATCAAATCTCGCGCTGAGGGATTACATCAGGTTCGTGACAAGGAACCGTTTAATGCTCATAGGTAAGAATATTCCTCGCTCTCTTCTTGTGAGACATTTTCATCACCTTCTCATCGGACAGCTGGCCCTTTTTATCCAATACCGCCACCCATTCGACTCAGTTATGGGTTATCTCTCCTTTCTTCGCCAGATCCCCCACGTACTGCATGAAAGGCACAGAATCCTCGCTGCCAAAATACTCTCTGACCAAGAAATTGACAGACTGTTGGACCCATCTCCAGAGGGAGTGTACTTGCCCAGATGGATATTGGAGAGGATGCGGAGAGGATACCATTGAGAGTACTCTATATCAGCCCTTCCCCACTACCAACAGTCCAGGGAACTGACGGTCTCTTCACCGAAATCGGATATCTACGAGAATTTTTTGGAGGGGATATGATCAGTCTATCTCCGGCCCGGTCTCTTCCTCCCCTGATTCCAGTCAATCTTTACGGAATGCACCAGATACGGACTCTGAAAAGGTATAACAAAAAAGTCGATATATTTCATCTCTTCTTCCCATATATAGTGAATTTTCGCGTCCTACGGTATCTCTCAAAGCCAATAATATATACCATCATTTCGGGAATGGATGAGAAATGCCTGCCGCGGTCCGGGCCACCCTGTACCCTGGTAGTGAGCTCATCCCCTGAAGCAGATATCCTACGGTCCCGCGGATTTCTTGATGTGCATGTTATCCGTCCAGGTATCGATCATTCTCAGATCCAGGTCATGCCTCCCACGGAACCAGATTCAGAGTTTGTACTTCTTACCGGATCTGCACCGTGGATCAAAAGTCAATTCGACACGAAAGGTTTTGATCTCCTTTTAAAAGTACTTACACGACTTCCACGCATGCGACTCATATGCCTGTGGAGGTGTACTTTGTATCGGGAATGGTTCGATCGGATTCAGTCATTCGGGCTTACCGATCGGGTGGAGATAATCCAGAAGAAGACAGATATTTCAAAAATCCTCTCCCGTTGCCATGCTGCGGTGGTCCTCTCGTCAGAATATGGTCATGTCAAATCCTACCCGAACTCATTAATGGAGGCACTTGCTGCGGGAAGACCCGTTCTTGTAAGCCGTTCTAATCCTATGTCGTACTACGTGGAGGATAATGGCTGTGGCAAGGTTATCGAGGATCTTTGTCTGGAGGAGCTAATCAACGCCATCCATGAGATCATGGAGGATTATTCTACTTTCACCAGAGCATCATTACTGGCTGGCCGTGATTTATCCGCGGCTCGAATGATAGATGATTATCGGCATCTTTATCAAAACGTGACGGAATAGATTTGCGATCAACTAAGTGTTACTCATAGTTCAGACTGTAAGGGCTTCTTTGCCATGGAATGATACCAATATCCTGGACTATCAATTCCCGATGGCTGAAATCAGTCTATTAGCAAAAGATCGACACATCGCCGAACACTAGGATACCGCCCAGTCCCAACAAAGCAAACAGGAAGTCTTTGTCGAAGGCCCTTGAAAAATTGGTGGACTTTGTTATCATAATTCTAGCCGATCAGAAGCAGTATGATAAGAGATCTTGAAATGCCTTTTTAATACAATAAATAACATAAAGAGCTATCTGACCGATAACTTAAGACCTTTGTCTCCTAATGAGCTACTATTTACTCTATTCCAAATGCATTCGCTGGAGAGAAGAAGATCTTGCGACTGCAGCCCTTGGAATATAATAAAGCATTTTGGCCATAATGGAAGATATAACGAAACACCCGATGCCATTGATTCACAGCTTGCGTCACTCTTTTCGAGACATTGAATAATTTATGAGAATTCCGAAATACTTCACAAATAACAAAAATCATGATAAAATTTAAATACTAATTATAGTATATAAGTATCTATGAAGACATTCACCGATTTTGCCATTTGCCAGGAGTACGAGCGAATCAAAGAACTGGACGATAAA
>JALHSR010000349.1 GCA_022865315.1 Methanotrichaceae archaeon
AAAACATCTCTTTCATGAGATTTCTGGATTTTCAAGATTCAATTCCCGATTCTACGACCATATGGCTCTTCCGAGAACGCCTCAAGGAAAAGGAGTTACTTGATGCCATTTGGCAAGAGCTTCAGAGACCGCTGGATGCAAAAGGGCTAACTGTTAAAGAAGGCTGCATCCAGGATGCCACCTTCATCACCTCAAATCCAGGCAGATCGGGCAACAAGTCTCGAGGTGATGTCTTGCTGACTTAAGTCAGCAGGAGTTTCGACGTAGTCGAAACAAAGCTAAGACTCGCCGGAGCAAAGATGGCACTTGGGCCATGAAAGGCGAAGAATTCTATTTTGGGTATAAGCTTCACAACAAAGTTGATGTGGGGTATTGTCTGATACGAGCTATCGAGACAACTACAACTTCTGTGCATGATAGCCAGGTAGATCTATCCGTAGAGGGTGAACCTGTCTACAGGGATAAAGGCTATTTTGGAGCAGCTGCTAGAGGCAGGTCTGTGACCATGTACAGAGCAACAAGAGGCCATCCATTGAGTAGCTGGGATAGAATGCGAAACTTGCAGATCAGCCGAATAAGGGCACCTGGCGAACGACCGTTTGCTGTATCGCTGACTCTAGTCAGCGAGAGTTTCGACGCAGTCGAAACATAATAAAAACAGTGTTCAAAGCAGCTCATGTGATTGTTACCACTGTCCGAAGAGTCCGTGTCAAGATGGTGTTTAATGCTATTGCTTATAATTTGTATCAGCTCAGAACTCTCCACAAAGCGGGCGTTGGCTAGCCCTAGCGTAAGCCATCGAACATAATGTTGAAAAAGAGGAGACTGCAGCAGGAATGGTGAAAATCAAGCTCCGTTAGGATGGTCTTGATTAAGAATATGAACGATTTAATCCGATAAGGTCCTGTATACTTTAGGCTGCTAGAAATCCTCGATGTATATGAAAATAACGATTATAAAGAATTAAATGATAGCCTTCATTGCCCAGGTTTGGAGAGTTGGTCTCGCTCGAGAATTATATAATCTGGTGTGGGTGCTTATAACTTGCTCTAATTCCAAAGTCAGCTACAATTGTGTGATTTATTTTTTGTTCTTTATTTTATGCTTGAAAAATTAAATAAGGGTGCTCTTTTTGAAAGCGCCATAATCATCTTTAATTTGTGCTGAGGTTCTATCCTAATAGATAAAAGGCGTAACTCATATATTTTGCAAACGCAAATCTTAACTAAGTTTCGCAAATTTGAAAGAATGTGATATCTTTTGGATCCCATTAGTGGACTTGGTCAATCATATGCAACTACTTTTTTCTGTCTAACGTCTTTTTGTAATTATAGTAAGAATGTCGCCATCAATTAATTCATGATCCAAACCCACTGACTGGCCAGGGAACTTTGCGCTACTTCCCCACACCAAAGCATATCGAAAAAGATTCACAAAGTCTCTATGAATGTGTTCGCAGACAACCTTCACGGTAGAGCCATTCAAAAGGACCAATGGTTCGTCTAAGTCTGTTTTTTCTCCCTTAGGCTTTAAATATACACGTATGAAACCTAGACGATCATAAATCAACTCTTTTAGCTCTTCCAATCCTTGTCCTGTAATTGCAGAGATAGGCAAATATGCTCTTTTGCCAATAATTTCCTCGATTCTTTTCTCAACACCGATATATTTCAGGTCGAATTTGTTTATGGCTACTATGCTGGGAATATAGATTCGATTGCCCGCCAAAAAATCAACAAGATCGTCCACAGTGATGTCTTCTCGAACAGTGACTTGGGCATTTATAATACCGTATGTACGAATTATGTCAGCTATTTCGGCTTCATTCATATTGGTGAGGGGCAATGTACTCCGCACTGATAATCCACCACGATTCTCTTCGGCGATATGTATGTTAGGTGGTTGTTTATCCACCCTTATGCCAGCTTCGTATAACTCGCGTTCAAGAATATCTATCCTGTAATTGAAGACGTCTCCAAGTAATATTATAATATCTGCCGCCCGAGCTGCAGTAAGGACCTCCCTCCCTCTTCCTCTGCCTTTGGCTGCCCCTTTAATAAGGCCGGGCATGTCAAGGATCTGTATTTTTGCATTCTTATAGTGCATGACTCCAGGTATGACTTCAAGAGTTGTGAATTGATAATCTGCCACCTCGGACCTGGACGCAGTAAGATGATTCAAAAGACAGGATTTGCCAACTGAGGGAAAACCAACGAGTGCAACTGTAGCATCTCCCGATTTTTTTATGTAGTATCTTCTGCCAACTCCACCTCCTTTGATCTTCTGGAGTTCCAATTGAGCTTTGAGCTTGGCAATCTTGGCTTTGAGCCTTCCTAAATGATGCTCAGTAGCCTTATTTTTTTGAGTGTTGAAAATTTCCTCTTCAAGCGCCTTGATTTGCTCCTCAATAGTCGCCATTCATCATCCTACCCGTACCACCGGAATCAATCTAAACGCCATCACCTTCTTCTTAATTAGGGTCGAACTTCTTAGATCTACTCCTTTATAAGGTATAGGCTGCCTGAAGTAATTATAGTCCCCGATATGAATATTCAATTCTAATTTGTGGATTTCTCTGATGGTATGATTTCCTGCTACCAATGTTTACTGAATTTATTACTATGAACTTTTGATGAAGATTGTTAGCATTCCTGGAAAATAGATTATAGTTCACCGAAATACATAAAATAATGCGTTGCTTAATATATCCATATGAAGGGGAATATCATCAGAGTAGAGCGGGCTGATGAACTGGAGGAGAGCTTAGCAGTAGAGAGTGATAACGATATCAAGATCAAGCTCATCTTTCTCAATGCCTTTGGCAACTGCAACATACCATATGAAACTGCATGTGTGCTTTGTGGAATACATACTTCGACCGGATACGTG
>JALHSR010000350.1 GCA_022865315.1 Methanotrichaceae archaeon
ATTGAACGGCTGAATCCTACCTTGAGACAAGATAACAATCGCCTTTCTAGGAAGACTATTGGATTCTCAAAGAATATTGAAGGCCTGAAAAATCAATTGGCCTTCTACATAGCTAATTATAATTTTTGTAGGGGTCATAGCTCATTGAAAAGACCAGACGCAGATGGAAAAATCAGAAAGTGCGCTCCTGCAATGAATTGGGGTCTGATTGACCATAATTGGACTTTGAGAGAATTAGTCACTTATCCATGTTACATAACATCAACCAAATAAATGGTCACTACCCATTAATTAAAGCTCTATCCTGAGAATGTGATAGAAGAGACCAAAACGGAGACTTGTGTAAAGGCAAAAATCGTTAACAGATATCGAGCGATAAGATCTAATATGTCGAGAAGATAGTGATGAGGGCAGGGCCCGTGGTCTAGGGGTTATGACATCGCCCTTACACGGCGGGGATCGCGCGTTCGAATCGCGTCGGGCCCATTATCTTCGATCGCTATAATATAATGACCGCAAAAAGTCCAGCCATTATCATTGGCACGAATATAATAGCGACTTTTTTTCCAAACTCCATAGTTCCAAGTGCAAATGCAATAAAAAGCTTCACAAGCATGTTTGTCATGGCAGCCAAGGTAATAGCGTTAGCTGCTGTATTCGGATTGATAGTGGTTTTGGCTAAAGTGGCCATGCTGTAGCTAATAGCATCCACATCTGCAAGTCCCGCGATTATGCTGGCTGCATAAACTCCCGAGGTTCCAAAGTATGTCACAGCTAATTTTGCAGTCAACAGCACAAGAGCGAAGAAGGCTGCTAGCTTTAGGGCAGGTAAAATGCGGAAGGGATCTTTAACTTGAACATTTTTTCCAGCAGGTTCGCTCCTGCGTAAGAATTGAAATGCCAATATGACTCCTACCACGGCCATGATGGTTAATTGTGGCAGTAATGGTAGTAAAAGCTCCTGATTTGCGAAAAATACTATGAATAGAATCCTTGGAAACATTATGCAACTAGCTATAACCGTTGCAAAAACTGCAGAAGATATTATTTCTTTGTTTTCTTTCACCTCTGCAGCCATTGATGTGGTCACAGCAGTACTAGAAACTAGACCTCCTAGGACCCCTGTAATTCCCAGACCTCTCTCAGTTCCTAGAATACGGATCAAAATATAACCTGAATATCCTATCAGGCTAACAAGTACTACAAAGGTCCATATCACTCTGAGGTTGATCACTTGGAATGGTCCAATGGGCTCATTCGGCAACAGAGGATAGATTACAAGAGCTATAATTCCCATTTTGAGTGTATCGAGTAAATCAGTCTCGTTCAATGCCTCTACATAACGATGAGTTATTGTTCTAGTTGCGAGTATCCAGGTGGTAATTATAGATAGAGCCACAGCAAGAAGCATGGTATCATCGAAGCTAGCTAGCATGCCTAGCAGGAATGTGATCACAGCAGCTGCTGCTCCAGTAAAATCTAATCGTCCCAGAACGCTTACTGAAGCGGAATAGCTGTATGCTATTAGTATAATCATGCCGCCCAGGGCAACGATTGCGAAGTTTTGGCCGTATTTACTGGCCAATTCAGCAGTTAGGGCACCTAATAAGGCTATAAGAGTGAATGTACGAAGCCCAGCAACTCCACGTATTTTCTCTTCAGCGATCCTACGCTGACGCTCAGTGCCAATTAGGGCGCCAATTAACAATGCAACTAGATAAGGTAGGATATCAACGAATTCCATAGCCATTTAGCTTTCGCACTTTACAACTCAGTTAAGCCCAATCTATATAAACCGGGCATAATTCATCAGAGCGGATGATCCAAGAAAAGGCTGAGATAATCATCGAGCTTTTGGAAGGACTTTATGGACAGCCTGTGGCCAAACATATGAATCCTTTGGATCTGCTAGTATGTACAATTCTATCACAGAACACGACAGATGTTAATTCCATTCGTGCTTTTAATAGGCTTAAAGAGGCTTATCCTTATTATGAAGCTTTATTATATGCCCCAAACCATGAGATTTGCGAAAAAATTCGTGTGGGCGGTTTGGGTGAGATAAAAACTCATCGGATTAAAGAAGCCCTTAAAAAGGTCAAGAAAGATTTCGGCTCAATTGATCTTGAATCCTTAAGGAGCAAGGATAAAGATTCAGCAAAAGAATATCTTCTATCTTTACCTGGAGTTGGACCAAAAACTGCTTCCGTCGTAATGCTATTTTCTCTCCAACTCCTGGCCATGCCTGTTGACACTCACGTATATAGAGTTTCACGTCGCTTGGGCATTATTCCTGATAAATCCTCTATCAAAGTTGCCCAGGAAATTTTAGAAAGAATAACTCCCCCTAGCAAATATCTATCCTTACATATCAACCTGATAAGACATGGTAGGAAGATTTGCAGAGCACGCAATCCTTTGCATAATCAATGCAATCTTCAAGATATTTGCGACTACTATCGAGGAGCCACAAGTCTTAAATGATAAAACTATTTAATCCCCATCCGCGCTCCGGTAGTGTAGCTCGGCCAATCATGAAGGACTCTCACTCCTTCGACTTGGGTTCAAATCCCAACCGGAGCACTTTCATTCATGTAAAAATCAAGTTTCTTATCCTTACAAGACCTATGCATATTGGAGGCATTCTCTCAGCCTAAACACCACCAAAAATTGGGATAAGGAACTCTGCAGAAGACTCCGAGGTCAAAACAAGAAGCTAGGCATTTTTTGTGTCGAGCGAGATTTCTGACGCTCAATAGTCAATAATGACCCTTTTTCCCCACAAAACTATATACTGTCTCTTCGAGGGGTATGAGAATGCAAGATGGGAAGGCGAGATTTTCGTGAATGGGCAAAACCTCAAGGATATCAGGACAGGGCAAACAGTGGATATAGTTTTGAAGCAGAATCAGCGCACCGGCGAGCTTACACGCGGTGTGATCAGGGATATACTGACAAATTCCGCCCACCATCCACACGGCATCAAAGTTAGACTCCAGGGCGGTCAAGTGGGCAGAGTCAAGAGGATTATAGAACATTGATTTGTTGTGAAGATAATATTATCAAGCCGCCTGAGCAATGGCAAGGCGACCGGCTCCAAAAACCGAAGCTACCGGGAATATTTACCTATAGTTGCTTTGGTACCCTTATTAGGAATGCCTGCTTTTTGATGGAAATCATATCGGATCCTTACCTTCCACGATCTTCAGCTTATCCTCGGTTAGCCCGTACAGCTCGTAGATGAGTTGGTCGAAATCAAATCTTAAACGAATTTTAAATAATATAAAAATAAAAATGCCGGCATCTACAAATTTCTCCATATGAATGCAACGCAAAATATCTATTCCAATATTTTTACTTATTCTTCTAATCACCTAGCGAGCACGAGCGCAAAAATTCTGTAATGGGCGGAGGACAATGCCGAATCTATGCAAAAGCAATGATTCTATCGCGTCGAGGATCACTGTTATACTAAGAATAGAACCACCGATTACGTTTTACATCAAAATAGGATTTTTTGATAGGACGATTCATGAAATGCGAATGTAATGACTTGGCAATATCTTGAAGGAGGTAATTACTGTACTGCAAGAATGGCAACCATTAGATAGATCATGCTTATTAATGATAGACAGAAACTTGAAGGAAAACACAAGGATCAACCATGAGCTGTGATTCATGGATCAATATGCACTTATAACGCCAATGGATCGGCCCCTGAGATGGAAAAATCAGCTCGAGATGATCAAATCGTTATTTTCTCTGCAAGTTCCCGAAGGAGGTTCAGAAAAAAATGAGTGAATGGATAAACGGACGCCCAGACACACTAAAAACTGGAATGGTAATTGAAACTCCAGATGCAAAAGGAGCCTATTTAGTAGGGGATATCTGTAATACTGTCTGCACCTTAGACAAAATTAGCCGGTACAAACTGAATAATTTTTTACCAGACGAACACAATTGCGGTGTTGCGGACGATCGCGAATCCAGCATATTGATGCATCAGATCTTGGCAGAAATCCGTAAATCAAATGCTCCCTCTTGGGTGGCAGAGGAGCTGCAGAAGAAGTTTGACTGCCAGAGATGCTGGCTTGCCTTTCGAAGACATTTTGAGGCTCTTTACCATACCCGGTTATCTTATCAAGGTGTATTGATTGGCTCTGAAAGATCCAAGACTAATCCATGAAGTTCAAGTGCTGTTGTGGAAAAAGAGTGAGATTCTAATATCTATCTGATAAACCGTAAGGATTGCATAACGCATTGTCGATTAGTGTGACCCCTTCAGTAATTGAGCTATGATTGCTGATGAGTGATGCAGTCTCGCTATATTGGGAATAGCATTGAATTTTTTGGATTAGTGTGATGGGGCGAGGTCGTAAAAGTGAAAAATATATCAACTTTGATCAATCATTTTATTTTCCGCGTCAATCCGTTTTCATAAGTTTCATGATTTTACCATAATGATTTATAAATTTCATTTATTAAAAGTGGTATTTATGGGGACTAATTTTTTAGAGCATATGTTGGTAAAAGCTCGATCTGCAGCGTTTCGAATAGTCTTTAATAACGGCAGAATAGGCTTAAAATATGATTTTATGTGAAATATATTGTTTCTGGATTAGCAACACAATGTATTTGGACAACACTTACTACTTCTAGCGAAATTATTGGCAAGGAAGCAAAATTTTTTTGCGGAAAAATTTTATAAAAATTCATAGGGGTAGAAAAGTTGAAATAAAAATTTCCTTGATTCTATGATTAGGTTCTTCTATCATAATGAAAATTCGATTGGACATTGTTTGAGAGACCTTCACTGAGGTAGAATGTGCGATATCGATCTGAGGAAAGTGGACGAGATCATCGATAAATACCAAGATCAAGATGGAGTATTAATTCAGTTGCTGCTGGACCTGCAAAGCGAATTCAATTGGATACCAAAAGAAGCCATTGCAAGAGTTAGTGATAGATTGAGAATTCCCAGGAGCCAAATATTCAGAATTGCCAGTTTTTATAAGGCAATGAGCTTGTCTCCCGTTGGAAAAAATGTAGTCCAAGTTTGTATGGGCACTGCATGTAAAGTGCGTGGCGCTCAAAAGATATTAGATTTAATAGAATCCAGATTGAAAATATCCCAGGGCGAAACAACGCCAGACATGATTTTTAGCTTAAGGCGGGTGAATTGCCTGGGATGTTGCGCTATGGGTCCGGTTATCATAATAAATGAGGATTATCATGGTTGTGCGGCAACCGAAGAAGTGGATAAGATATTTAAGAAATATGACTAGGAGAAGGCGAGATGCCGAAGCTAGCCTCAATTAGCGATCTAGTGGAGCTAAGAAAAGAGATATTGGCGAATAGAAATGAAAATAAGCCTAGAGTCGCAGTCTGTACTGGTACAGGTTGTCTTAGTCTGGGTGCCCGGAAGGTCATTCATACTTTCAAAGAAGAATTGGAGAAGCGGTGCCTTGAAAAGCGAATAGAGGTCAAGGAAATAGGATGCCCTGGTTTTTGTGAGAAAGGAACGATTGTTATTATATATCCTGAGGAAATCTTTTATCTAAAAGTTCAACCAACCGATGTTCCCGAAATAGTTGAAGACACTCTTCTCAACAATAGACTAGTAGATCGACTCCTTTATAGAGATCCCATAACACAAGAAAGGGCAATTCATGAAAATGATATTCCGTTCTATAAGCATCAGAAGAGGCTTCTACTTCGAGATAATATAAAAATTGATCCGAAAAATATTGAAGATTATATAGCTCAGGGCGGCTACAGAGCATTAGCAAAAGTATTGTCGGAAATGATCCCCGAAGAAGTGATCAAGGAGATCAAAAAGGCCAATCTCCTAGGCAGAGGCGGAGGCGGTTTCCCAGCAGGAATCAAGTGGGAATCGACACGCAATGCTCCTGGAGAGCCCAAGTATGTTATTGTTAATTGCGACGAGGGGGATCCGGGAGCCTTTATGGATAGGGCGCTCATGGAGGGAAATCCGCATGCAGTTATAGAGGGTTTAACAATTGGGGCATATGCAATTGGATCTCACCAAGGTTTCATTTACGTGCGTATGGAATACCCCCTTGCCGTGGAGAATTCAAGAATCGCCCTCGAACAGGCCCGCAAATATGGACTGCTGGGCGAGAACATACTAGGCACGGGATTCAATTTTGATGCGATAGTGCATAGAGGCGCAGGTGCTTTTGTCTCTGGCGAGTCTACCGCTCTAATGAATGCTATAGAGGGAAAGGCAGGAGAGCCCAAACCAAAATATGTTCATACATCTGTACAGGGGGTTTGGAATAAACCCAGTAATTTGAACAATGTGGAAACATGGGCAAACATTCCTTTAATCATCAATAAGGGAGCTGATTGGTTCAATTCCATAGGAACCGAGCATAGCAAAGGAACCAAGATCTTTTCTCTCGTGGGCAAAGTGAAAAATACGGGACTAGTGGAAGTTCCCATGGGTATTACCATCAATGATATAATATACAAAATAGGTGGCGGAATTCCTGCTGGAAAGAAGATCAAGGGGGTACAAACGGGAGGACCCTCGGGTGGGATAATTCCCGAAAAGTACCTGGATACTCGAGTAGATTTCGAGGAACTTACGAAGCTAGGCTCAATGATGGGTTCTGGCAGCATAATTGTTATCGATGAAGATACATGTGCTGTAGATTTGGCTCGTTATTTTGTGGACTTTCTTTGCAATGAATCCTGCGGCAAGTGTTTGCCGTGTAGAGAAGGCCTGAAGCGCATGCGTGAGATACTGGATAATATAATCGCTGGAAAAGGAAGGGAAGAAGATTTGGATAAGCTCCAAGATATTGCCAGGTTAATGAAAGATGCCTCGTTATGTGCCTTAGGCAGGACAGCGATCAATCCGGTTCTGAGCACAATACGATACTTCGAAGACGAATATTATGCCCATATCAAGGCGAAGCGGTGCCCGGCGCTTGCATGCAAGTCACTAATTCACTATTACATCCAGCCAGAAAAATGTAAAGGTTGCACGCTCTGTAGGGGAAACTGTCCTCAAGGAGCAATAGATGGCATGGAAATCCTTGAGATAGATCAAACAAAATGCACGAAGTGCGGAATTTGTTTTGATATATGTCCCTCCAAGGTCCGGGCAGTCATGAAAATATCAAATAATCCCGTTTCATCCTTGACATAGGGTACAAGAGATGCTCGCTAGAGTGGAGAGGCCAATATGACGAAATCGAGATTTAGAATCGATGATCATGACATGGAACTTGATGGCCCCACTACGATTTTGGAGGCTGCTAGGGCTATAGGAATCCATATCCCAACTTTATGTTATCATCCGGCTCTTGAACCATTCGGAGCATGCAGGCTTTGTTCGGTAGAAATCGAAAAAGATGGTCGAAAACGAATTGTCACTGCATGCAATTATCCTGTTATCAATGGATTAATTGTAAAGACCAACACATCTGAGGTCATTGCTATTCGAAAAATGATCCTGGAGCTATTGGTGGCTAGATGCCCAACGGAGAAGAGAATTCGGCAACTGGCAAAAGAGTACGACCTAGATGAACCTAGATTTGAATTGGAAGATGAAAAGTGCATACTTTGTGGGTTATGTACAAGAGTCTGTGAGGAATTAGTGGGGATATCAGCTATAAATGTAATAGACCGTGGGGTTGAACGTAAAGTGGATGCGCCGTACCATGAGTTATCTGAAGATTGTATTGGTTGCGGATCGTGTGCAATTATATGTCCTACCGATGCCATCAGGGGCATGTCGAACATTTATCCTGTCACTTCTGATGACATCAAAGAGCTTGAGGACAGATTCTTAGTCGGAGTGCGAAATGAAGATCTAGGAACCTATAGCGAATTGATCGCAGGCAGGACAAGTGTGCTGGGACAAGACGGAGGTATGGTTACATCTATTCTCGTTTCAGGTTTGATGAGGAATATATTCGATGCTGCAATTGTAGTCCTTCCAAGAGAGGATTCTGGAGCTGAGGCGGTTGTCGTGGATGAGGTCGATGGAGTCATGAGGGCAAGAGGAACAAGGTATGTAAGAGTCTCCATGATATCCCCGTTGAAAGAGGCTTTGAGAAACGGAAAGAAGAGAATTGCTGTTGTTTGCACTCCTTGCCAGGTTAGAGTTCTTAGAAAATTGCAGAGCTATGGATATTTTAACGAGAAATTTCCTGATATTGAGATCACAATTCTGGGACTGTTCTGTTTTGAAAGTTTTGATTATAGAAATTTAAGAGCTTATATAAAAAAGACAAAGGGAGTAGATATTGATAATGCAGATAAAATACAAATATCCAAAGGAAAATATATCGTCTCCCTTGGTGGAAAAGATTATACATGTAATGTCAAAGAGCTTGAAAATGAGTCTAGCGTGGGCTGCCAATTTTGCAATGATTTTGTTTCTAGATTAGCTGATATATCCATTGGCTCGGTGGGAAGTCCCGAAGGATACTCAACAATGATTGTCAGATCTGACAAAGGAAGACGATTGTTAGATGCCATGGAATTCGATAAGGCGAAAGTTGACCGAGATGAAGTGATAAAGCTCGTTCGGCTGAAGAGAAAAAAGGCAGAGAAGAACTTTGCAGAGCTTATGGATGGATTGACATCAGGATTAGCAATTTGAGATTGGAGTTTAAATCGATCTGACTTTATCTGATGCTTTCAACCATTTTTCAGAATGTTGTTACTTCAAATTTTCGACACATAGATGTTCAGATTAATCCGTTTCTCACAGATATTCAGAGTTTAGTAATTTAGTTCTAATGGAGCAGTGAGGCTATCAATCAATTAGAATATAGTTCTAGAACGCTAATGAGAAACGACATGAAAGAATATACAAATGGCGAAATAACTGTATGCTGGGAACCAAGCAAGTGCATCCACTCCCAGTATTGCGTTAAGGGATTGCCATCAGTATTCGACCGCAATAAGAAACCATGGATCAATATTAAGGGTGCGAGTTCTAGGGAGATTATTGAGGTTGTAAGCAGATGGCCCATCCGGTGCGCTTACATATAGGACATCTGAGCCCGCTCCCGAGCCAATGGCCCAGATCAGGGTGACCAAGGATGGACCATTGATTGTGCTGGGAAGCTGTGCTCTTCTGGACCAAGATGGTCAGAAGTTAGAAAGATGCGGGACTTTTGCTTTATGCCGATGTGGCAGATCAAAAAACAAGCCTTACTGTGATGGAACGCACAAGGTCATAGGTTTCGAGGATTCTGCGCCATAGGAATCATCTGTGCAGGGAAAAAGCGCTTCACTCGTGTTTCATAAGGTCGAATTGGGTCATTTACGCTTGAAACGTCCAATTTTTTGCTACGTCCATTCTCATAAAAGAAATCCTTGACCTATGCAATTTCGGAGATCTCTCCGTACAATAATAATTCTGTACAGACGGCGCTGAAACCTTGATTAGCTTTTTACTGCTGCGACATTTCTTATAAGGCACGATAACCTGGTCGTTTGTCGGTCGCGAATTTCTCTGTTTTTCTAGAAACCTTTTCGAACTGAGCTCCCCAAAGCGGTCAAAAAATCGGTCAAATATTAATCCATCTTCATTAAATACTGAAGCTATAGCCAATTTCGAATATGAATGTCTATGATGGATTTAAACTATCTGCGAAAGCTTATAATATTATTTAATATAAATACTATAACTTCATTAAATTAACCAAAAATTAAAAGTAGGCTGAATGACTATTATCCTCATTGAAGGTGAATTTATGAATCCGAGGATTTTGGTGGCAGGGGAAAAAATTACTGGAAAGTATAGCAACATAACTTTGGGAAAGAGCAAGAAGTTCTTCTCACTCAAGTTAGGGGATGACGAGGTCTTTCTTCCCAAGCATGTGGGTGATTCTGTGTTGAAAGGTCACATCAAAGGGCACGATGAATTCACAATCTATCGCACTAAAGACGTCTATGAGATTAAGTCCGTAATGAAGGCAAACGGCTAGGTGGGGGTGAGAGAACTACCAATATTAATCATATCCCTTTACTATTGTTTAATCTTATTATAAAATATTGCTTATAAACGGATAAACGCATAACGAGGTTGTACCTGTGCAGTGTGGAGAAGCGTTTTGGAGACAAAGTAGGAATTTAACGCTTTGATAGCATAATTTATATATAATCATGAAGTGGAAGGCATTAAGCTGGTTAACCGTCTTCTTGGTTATCGTGCCTTTATCCTCCGATATCCTCTTTTATCTGCGACTTTATCTTTGTGATGGAATTCAAAAGGTTTAGGCCGGAGGCCGTTATCTTAAAGGTCTTGCCGTTCTTGACTAGGAAACCACGCGCAATAAGCCAATCGACGTATTCGCCAGCGGTCTTGAAGTTCAGGTTTGCATGATAGACTATTTTCGTTTTGGTTGAACCTTCTAATTGGATATATCAAGTATTTCAGATATTATCTCCAGCCTGTTGCGCCGCTTTATTTTTAACCCCTCCTAAGCAGATTTTGCATTCAGAAAATCATAAATGCTCCAAAGCTTCTCGCCCTGTCATGCCCACTCTTAGACCTACCTTTTGCCCCGTCTGGTTAACCTCTCTTACAATCCCTTGCATAAGATCATCGATATTATCAATAACCTCACCATGTTCAGCCTTGACCTTGGCAACTGGAATTCCATAGGCATCCAAGGTCCACAAGTCAAAGGCTCCGCATCCTACCATTCCTTTGTCTGTGATCACGTTGACCAACTTGATCGATCTCAAGGGTATTATATAACCGTCAGCGCTCTTTGTCGAAAGCTGTAATTTTTCATGAATCATGAAACTTCTCTCCATAAGTTCGTTATTTGCCTTATTATCCAGAGGCAAAATTGATGTATCGCTCAATTCGCATTCTTGGAATTGCGAATCTAGTTTGATATTAGATAAATTCATTGTTTCAATCGTAAGGTTCAAATGCCTTAGAAGATGGTATTCGCCATCGGGTTTTCTAGCGGAATCTTCTATTTTATATTTTTATCGTCGACTAAGATTCTCTGAATTTAAGGCCGAAAAAAATTAGTTCTCTTTAAGAATTGATCGCTATGCTTCCAATTTCAGACAAGCCAGAACTTCTTGGAAGATCATAGCCCGATGAGAGGGTTTGAGGCCTAGCCTGGCAATTCTCAGCAATCCTAGGCTCATAAAGAACGGCAAAATCCTCGTTATGCCATGGAATTCATCTAAGTTGCGACTGTAATGCCAGATGAAGTGTCCTATGTAGGGTTCAGCCATCTCGAGATTATTTTTTTTCCAGCCGAAGTAGTTCTTCAGCTCTGCAGCCATAATTCCCAAGTCGTGCACAGGATGAGCATGAGCTCGACAGCTTTCGAAATCTAAAGCATAGAGCTTTTGATGGTCAAAGAGATAGTTCAATGGATTGGCATCATTATGCACCATACAGCCATGGCTACGGTCTAAAAGAGGACTGAACCACCATTTTCCTAGCAGTTGGTTGAGGGACTCTCTGGCAAACGTATCAAGATAAAGGCGGTCAAGGACCTTGTGAAACTTGGTGAACTCCGAATCCCGATGGTAATCAGACTCTGTTTGATCATGGAGCCTTCTAAGCAAATGGGCGACTGCGGTGAGCTTATCGTAAAGCCCATCCTCAGTTTGGAAGTAATTGTAAAGAGATCGGCCTTGAACATGTTCTGTTACTAAGACGCAGTTGAATTTCTTTCTGATGGCGATAGGTTTTGGGATATCTAGGATTTTCTCAAGTTTTGTTAGCACCTTGAACTCCTTCTCCATAGCCCGCGCATGATCATAGTGCTTATGCCATCCAGTGGGTTCGGCATAGAACTTGGCTACCACTCCGTAGTTTTGTCCCTTGAAATCGTAACGGCATACGGTATGGGACGCAGGAGATAATTCGTAAACTAAGATATCGCAATTCTTATCGTTTATCCGGTCCTCCAACACTTCCAGCAGCCATTCTCGGAAGGCGTTGCCAGGTCGTAAAACGTTGACAAGTTTTTCTGAAACCATTTATTCTATCCTCTCTTAATAATATGCTCAAACCAATTTGAAGAGCCTCCAGGCTTCTTCGATATGCATAGCTTTCATACCTAGCTTTGTGGCTGGAACTATGTCATGCTCGTAGTTATCGCCGATGCACAGCATTTCCTCCGGTTCTAGGTTGAGCTGCTTGCATGCTTCCAAGAAAATCCTTAGATCCGGTTTCTTGTGGCCAAAATCGGAAGAGAAAATCACTGCATGGAACTGGTTATAGATTCCAAAGAATCTCATCTCGAGCTCGGAAAAAACTCTCTGTCCATTAGAAACTACTGCTTTTGGGTAATCTTTTAGCTCTTGGAGCAGCTTGAGGCTGTAGGGAAAAGGTTGCATCCTGCGCAATGAGCCGGCTCGGAAGGCGCGAGCGGTTTCGATACCCAGGACTTCTTCGTCAACGTCCCACAGGGCATGATTTTTGCAAATCATGCCCAAAACCTCTTCCACCCTCACTTCAGCGTTAGCTTCCCATCGGCGTTCCATATATTGTTTAACTCCATTTTTGTATTCTCTCATCAGATCTTCAGGTGATATCTTGACTCCTTGATAGATCAGCCACTTGCTGACCGGCTCGTAGGTATTTAGGCTATCTTCGTCAGTTTTGATTTCTATCAGGGTGTTATAACAATCGAAGATCAGGCCCTTGATTCCTGAAATGCCAAATTCATCTAATTCAATCATTCCTTGTCTCCGTCGTTCGATTCTGTTGAGCAAAATCGTTTATTTTCCGGATTAATAGTATATAGTATATGAATTTTTCAAGTGATTATGTAAATAATGTGTTTTTATTAATAATATTTATTTTTTTTATTAAATAATGCCCATTCCGGCGGCAATTAGCGATCAAATTAATGGATACGGTTGGATGGCATCTATCAATTCATGTCAAGATTATTCATGCAAAGAATGTGAGACGTGCAGCATCAATATTGGATCTGGCTATAACCTAATTATAATCTAGCACGATAGGTTCATCCGCTATTAATTGCTTCAATAAATGAGACCTTTAAGTTTAATTCTCTGGTTTTCGACTTAAATTGCATAAATCCATTATTCGTGGATTGACATTCTTCTATTCATCATGCGGAGAATTCTAATTGCAGTGGTGATGTTTATATAATTTTGCATCAGATTAAAAGTGAGTCAATATGATCTCTTATGGTCTCATTCAGCAATTATTTCTTTGATGATGCAATAGCATCCTGGATCAAAGAGTCTATTTCTTCCGTTGCATAGTAGAGTTCATCATTTCCGGAACTCTTGAGCTTTGCCAGATCCCGTCGCAGAGGTCCGAGATGAAGGGTTGATCCATTTTCCTTAGTTGAATTCACGAGCCGGCTAATCCTTTCTAGCTTATTCCATTGCTCTTGTTGTTCATGAAGTATTTCCTTTAATTCTCTTAGTTTTTGAGCTACCCTTCTTCCTCTCTCGGTGAACTCCAAGTATCTCACACGGCCCTCAGGTCTGGATTTGATCAATCCGTGCTTCTCCAATTGCGAAAGAATATTTATTGTATGTGCGAAAGTAGAGTCTATTCGTTTGGCTACTAGTGCGGCATACGCTGGATCCATATTCTCCAATGCCAGCAAAACTAGCGTAGGTTTCTCACGAAAAAATAGAGAATCCGGTTTTCCATCCATCATTTAGGTCTCAGCAGGATTTACCGCTAATGGCATCGGAACGATAGGTTCAGTTGCCAAAGCCTCCTTTGGGACAGCAATATCAATTGTCTTGTTGAAATCAAAGTATTTTTCTAAAGTGCTGCTTTCGATGGACAACTCGGCTGGCATTATTGATTTATTGAGCAAAGCCATTTGGCCGCGTGTAGGGTCGAAGAATCCTATAATTTCTGGAACAACCTTGACACTAACCCGATTTTCATATTGCCTGGGAAGATAAGTGCTCTTATCGACCCAGAGCGTTGTCTCGACAGTGCTGTTCGCTTCAAGCTCGCTCGAGTTTAATTTAGAGATGAAGGGAAAAATGGCATTACTGACCATCCCGTAAGTAGTATTGTAGTTTGCCTCACTATCTATGGCGGCCCTGAGCTTATATGTATTATATCCATTGATTGTCTCTTCTCCTAAAAGCTCTAGATTTGATTTGTTAATTGTCTCCACTCTAGAAACAATGGCATTATAACGGTTGCTTGACCAGACCTCATTCTCAGGCATCGGATCTTTGAGCTGTGTCCAATTATCTTGATCCATTTTCGTATAAGTCGAATTTCCAATATTATACTGGATTCCTCCAGATAACCGATTTTCAGAGATACCTCCTGGACCTGTTACATTCGTAATTGTAGAAAGGTTGGCCATGGCCTTTTTCCCTGAAATATTTAAGTTACCCTTAATATCCATTTCGGCTAATCGCTTCGTTGTATTGGCACTGTAAGTGCCATTCTGAATGTCATAATTATTGATGGTCTCGATTTGTTTTTGCTCAACCGAAAATCCATAACTATTCAAGTTGGATCCTGATTTGACTGTGAGTCTTTTTATCTCCTCTGAACTCGGACCCTTTTCGATACATCCAGAAAGTGCTATAAAAGCCAAAATTAGAATTACCAATAATATCCTCATTTCAATATCCTCCAATTATTATGTAAATTGATTTAGAGTCAATCTTTTTTTGACATTTTGACTATTGCCTAGACAATGTGCTTAAATCTTTTTCGTGTGGTGATTAGGCTGTAACTGCCTGAAATTTTGGCCAGTAATCATTTCAAAGAGTTTTATATAAATTCGGCTTGTTCGATCAATAATATCCTGTGGCAATGGCGGGATTTTGGGTTCCGTCTCGCGGGAGGCTCGAGCCTTATATAGCAGGTCTTTATACCCCATGCTGCTGTAGTATTGGCGGACATATTCTTTGCTCAAGTCCACGAACTCACCTTCTTCGTACTTTTTCTTGTCCCAGAAGCGATCTTCATCCGCAGTTCCATATACGTCCACAATCATGATCTCGCGGTTCTCATTGAAGGCCAGCTCTTTCTTGCCATCAACATGGATAAGGCCCCGGTTATTTACGTTCTGTCCGATGTCTTCATCGATCTTTAAGATGAGCTCCTTTGCCTCTTCGAACTCCTTAGATGTCAGGCCAGATATTTGAAGGGCACTTTTCTCATCTAGCAATCTATCAGTCTTCTCTAGCTTTGTGGAAACCTCTAGGAATGGCTCGAGCAGGGATTCGCCATAAACTACCTTATGCCCTGCTGGGAATCCCAGTGCCGAAGCATTTAACTTCCCCTCTTTTATCCGGTCGAAGAGAGATCCTGCTACAAACCATCGACATATGAATTCAAGAGGAATGAGGTAACGCTTGGATTGTGGTTTTAAATATTGTGGTTGAATGATATCGACTTTTTTAACGAGCATTGTGTTAGGAGGGATATAGCCCAAAAAATGAGTCTTAATTCCCATTTTTTCAGCTCTTTCGAACCAATATGCCCCTTCTCGACACAAAGTCTCACCTTTATAAGGGATGAGGGAGGGAATGACTTCGTCGAACACCGAAATATTGTCACTAAACATGAACTCCAGCTTATCACCTAGGTCATAAGCCTCTTTGACCTTTCCTTTCATCAAGAGCTTGCGATCCATCGCCAGTGCTAGGCCATGAAAGGAAGATAATCTTTTTGCCTTCGATAAATGTTCAGAAAAGATTTTAAAAAAAGATTAAATATATTTAGGTAAGAGGATTTAATCGAAATCCTCTCCACCCATCTCGCCACCAGGTCCACCCATTCCGCCAGGTCCGCCCATGCCGCCACCTGGAGCTGCTCTGGAAGCGATAACATCGTCAATCCTCAGTATCATTACGGCAGCCTCAGCAGCAGAATTGATAGCTTGAGTCTTAACCCTCAATGGTTCGACTACACCCAGGCTGAGCATATCAACGGGTTCGCCAGTATCGATTTGCAGGCCATAGGTTTTTGATCCTTTTTCATGGGAACTTCGTAGCGCTACTAGGCTATCTATCTGGTCTAGTCCGGCATTCTCGGCCAAGGTCTTTGGCACGATCTCCATGGAGTCGGCGAAGGCTTCAATGGCAAGCTGTTCGCGTCCGCCAACGGTGGCTGCATAATCTCGGAGCCTGAGGGCAAGCTCTACTTCAGGTGCGCCTCCACCTGGCACCAGGATCTTATCCTCAACTACGACTCCCACGACCCTAAGAGCATCTTCCATAGCCCTATTCAACTCATCAACTACGTGTTCTGTGCCACCCCTAAGGATTATAGAGACAGATTTCGGGTTTTCGCACTGCTCTACGAAAGTCATCTTCTCATCGCCGATCTTGCGTTCCTCCACAAGGCCCGCTTTGCCTAGATCGTTATCCGTTAGCTCATGGATGCTGGTCACGATGCGACCGCCCGTGGCCCTAGCCAGCTTCTCTATATCGCTCTTCTTCACGCGTCTCACAGTGTAAATACCAGCCTTGGCCATGAAATGCTGGGCTAGATCATCGATGCCTTTCTGGCAGAAGACCACATTTGCGCCAGACTTGGTTACCACCTCGACCATATTCTTGAGCATAATCTCTTCTTGATCGAGGAATGCCTGAAGTTGGTCAGGCGATGTGATCTCGATCTTAGCATCTACTTCGGTCTTCTCAATCTCTATAGGTGAATTGAGTAGAGCTATCTTGGCGCCTGTTACCTTCTTTGGCATGTTCGGGTGGAGTCTTTCCTTATCGATAACCATTCCATGGACAAGCTGAGAATCTGCTGTTCCTCCACCGACCTTCTTCTCCACAGTAATATTGTCGATATCCACCTTTCCGTCTTCATCGACTACAGCCTTAACAGCCTTAACGGCCAGGTTTGCCAGCTCGTCCCGAGAGGTCTGGGAACCTTTGCCAGTCATGGCCGTAATGGCGATCTTCTTTAGAAAATCTTCGTTATCGGCGGAGACCGCTATGCCCATATTTTTAAGAATTTCCATGGACTTTTCGGCGGCCGCTCTATATCCGGCTGCAATAACTGTAGGATGAATATTCTGTTCCAGCAGAGCTTCAGACTGCTTGAGCAGCTCTCCTGCCAGAACGACGGCCGTGGTTGTACCATCGCCCACTTCGGTATCCTGAGTCTTTGCTATTTCTACCATCATCTTAGCTGCAGGATGCTCGATATCCATCTCCTTGAGTATTGTAACGCCATCGTTGGTGATAACTACATCTCCGAGTGTGTCTACCAGCATCTTGTCCATTCCTTTAGGCCCAAGGGTAGTCCTCACAGCACCAGCCACAGCTTTGGCCGCCATGATATTTGACCTCTGGGCATCTCTTCCGGCAGTCCTCTGGCTGCCCTCTTTGAGTATAAATATAGGGGTTCCTGCTAATTGTCCTGCCATATAATTACCTCCTAATGATCAAAGACGTCCTCTCAGGAGTTTGAACTTCTATATGAATATTTCGGAGAACACAAACGCATTGATTGCAGAAGAACTCGATATTGGGTCCTAGGAAAGTGCGTGGTTTGAGCATGCAAAACAAACCCTCATAATTTCTCCGTAAATTTTATTAGCAAGGGTTTTAAGGTATTGGGCAAAGTTATGGCCCATTACGCCTTGTGAAGTTGAGACTGGACAATTCTGGCTCTTGCTCAGGTGGCCGGTGCCATATTCAAAGGTTCGTGAAAATTCATGGAGAGAGAGACGCTGCGGCTATAATCGAGGTCCAAGGGAAATGTGTGACGCAGTTTGCTCCGATTGTGGCAAACAAACTCAAGTACCCTTCAAGCCCGATCCCAATAGGCCGGTATATTGTACCGAATGTTATCCGAAGCACAGACCACCGAGAAAGAGTTATTGAGGATAGCCGATCACCGGATTTATTTTTTGGAGTCTTTTGCATGTTCTTTGTGAATGAGCAACAGGGCAAATCCAAGGCCCTGCTACTTTTTTTATCGTATTATAGCTAAAGTTAACATAATTGTTATCTATCTTAATGTTATTCGACAAGACAGAACGATGAAGTGTATGTGTTTCTGCTGAAGAAACTATTCCATTCACAGCTTTTGATGTTTTGGCCCAAGGAAAGCTCCAATGTTCGGATCCACGATGTTTGTTTTGGAAGCTTATTGGGATTCTTCGACCTGATAGTAGTATTCGCCCATTTCTTTCTGGAGCCTCTCAAGTCGGGAACCTGGTTTATTCACTCTTGGCCTATGTGTTTCTTCGTCACGCCTGAAAGTTATTCCGATATTTTTAAGGAATGAATTCATGCCCTCCCTCATCTCAGAGGGCTTGTTGGCTATCCCCAGAACACCAGGCCGGCCTTCAAAGACTATCAGTCTCTCTGAGAGCAAGTCGATCAGATAGATGTCATGATCAGCGACTAATACAGTCTTTTCGGAGGATTCGGCAAAGCGCCGCATGACTTTAGCAGATATCATCCTTTGCTCTACGTCCAAATGTGCAGAGGGTTCATCCAGAAGATACAGATCAGCCTTACGGCTTAAACAGGCAGTTATCGCTACACGTTGTAGCTCACCTCCGGAAAGCTCAACAAGAGCTTGATCCAGGATTTGGTCTAGACTCATAGGTCTCAAAATTTCGGACTGATAAAAGCTGCTATCGAAATCGGGATTTATATTCCTTAGCAATCCTTGCACGGTAAAATCTAAATCGGCTTTGATGTATTGTGGCTTGTAGGAGATACTAAGCTTGTGATCTAATATCCCAGACGTTGGTTTCTCAACACCTGCCAAAATTTTAATAAAAGTGCTCTTGCCAATACCATTTGGCCCTAGGATTCCGACTACTTCGCCTCTCTTTATGATGCCCTGGCATGCTTCAAGACGGAAGGAAGGATACTCCTTGGTAAATGCACAATACTCGATTAGCTTAGGGATCTCTTTTTCTATTCGAGGTGCATGCACCTCGAACTTGATTGCTTCCTGCCTGGTGCGTACATTTTCTTCTTGGAGGTTGCCCCTAAGGTATTGGTTTATGCCAATCCGGACGCTCTTTGGTCTTGTTATAATACCATAAGCTCCGGGCACACCATAGATAATATGGATGTTATCGGCTAAAAGGTCAAGGAGAGCTAAATCATGCTCTATGACCATAACCGATTTTTTCTCTGCAAGCTTCTGAAGAATCCTTGCAACATTTATTCGCTGAAAAATGTCCAGGAATGGGCTTATCTCATCAAAAAAATAAAAATCAGCATCTTTTGCGGTCGTTGCGGCTATAGCCACCCTTTGCAACTCCCCTCCGCTTAGACTGCTAATATCACGTTCCAAAAGTGCCCTCAAACCAAGTCGATCGACCAGACCATCCAAAGCACCTCTCTCATCTGTACGTTCAAGGAGATCAATTGCAGTTCCCGAATAGCTCTTAGGAATCCGGTCCACATATTGTGGTTTGAAAGACGTCTTGATGCCCTTATTTGTTACTTTCTTAAGGTAATCCCCTATAGCAGAGCCGGCGAAACGTTCAAGCACTTCTTCATAGTTTGCGTTCTTTCCAAGATTGGGCACGAGCAGTCCCGACAATATTGATATTGCTGTGGTCTTGCCAATTCCGTTTTGTCCTAATAAGCCAATAACTTTTCCTTCAGAAGGTATTGGAAGACCATACAGTGCAAAACCATTTTGACCATATCGATGAATGGGACTTTTCAATTCTTCTGGTAGGTTGGTAATAGTGATTGCGCCGAAAGGACATTTTCGAATACAGATACCGCACCCCACGCAAAGGGTTTCAGTTATTAGAGGTTTGCCATAAACAAAGACTATAGTCTCGTCACCTGTGCGCACGGATGGGCAGAAATATTCGCAATCTTTATTGCACTTCCTGGGCTGACAGCGATCTCTGTCTATAACTGCTATCCTCATGGCCTGCTCCTAGTTTAGAAGTAACGTCCAGGTCACTAGCCAAAGGCTGATAGCCATGAATTCAACGTACAACCAGTCCTTGCCCTTGAAATCATTCACATTGATTTTCAGTAAAGGGTATGTAAACTTTTGAATGAGATATGTCGCTGCAATGACGAATAATAGTGTCGAAAGCCATTGCCCTGGTTTCTGATTGGCAATGCCTAATGCGTAAAAGCAAAAGAATCCTGCCAGGAATCCTAGAATTGAAGCGAAAATGGTCTTTTTTATTCCGTCAATTCTGTCCTTCTTGCGGTCGGCAGCAGTCTTTGGCAAAGGCATTGTTTCTGAACTTTGTTTTTGTGGTTCATCTTGACTTGCCTGGCTTAATTCATGGTTTTCAGCGGATTTGGTTGCTCTCTTCCCTTTCTTGGCCATCTCAACCCAGGAATACATTTAATGATAATAGCGTTTTGGTCTACGTGGTAAGATCCAAGTAGTAATAAACCCAATAAAACATTGATGACTGGATACGTGGTTGCAGATGCATCGGTTTTCATTTTGGGCAAAAGACTAGATGGAGAGTTGATCACAGTACCCTCAGTGGAACGAGAACTGAAAGACCTCAGGTCGAAATCATTGTTGGATATTTACCGCGCACGTGTAGAGAGTCCTTCGATGGAGTTTCTAAAGAAAGTTCGAATTGCAGCCAAGGAGACCGGTGACTTATCTTTTCTCTCTAATGCGGATCAAGAGGTTTTGGCAAAGGCCTTGGAATACGATGCTGTGTTAGCTACAGATGACTACGCCCTGCAGAACGTCGCCCTTCACCTCGGCTTGCGGATCGAGCCTTTGGGACAGCCGGCTATAAAGAGGCAAAGGCGGAGAGTCCAGAGATGCTCGGCTTGTGGTGCGCTTTTCGAAGGAGAGTCCTGTCCTGATTGTGGAACATTGAGTTGGAAGAAGAATAAAAGGTGCTTGAGATGAAGAACATCGATACTTTAATGAAAAAGGCAGCAGAATTGAAAAGCGCGGGCCTCGTGGAGGGGCAGATCTCTGAAGAGCTGAATGTCTCCAGCGAGACGGTAACCTGGCTTTTAACTCATTCTGATGAAACTGGAATGCCTGGGCCTAAAGATATTTCGGTAGACTGGTCGATGATTGGCCGAAGTTCAAACAGGTTAGGTCATGTGGCACAGGCTCTATCCGATATGATTGAAGAGATTCTCATTGATAATGATGTTGGTATCGATGTTGTTGTCGGTATCGCCCTGAGTGGTGTGCCATTGGCGAGCATAGTCGCCAGCAATTTGGTATCGGAATTGGCCGTTTATACGCCCAGCAAACAAATGGTATCCAAAGAGAGCAAGAGAGCCAGAGGAAACTTGAGCGCCAATTTCTCTAATGTTAAAGATAAGGAATGTATCATTGTTGATGATGTAATAACTACCGGGAGAACGCTTGAAGAAACCCTAGAATATATGGATAAGAATGGGGCAAAGATTAATGCTATCGCGGTTTTGTTAGACAAGAAGGGAATTGAGCAGATAGTAGGTGTGCCTGTGGTCTCTTTATTAAAAGTGATAAGAATTGACGCTTAGTGGAATCGAGGATTCAATGGATCACTCAAGAATATCCAATGTTTCCCACCATTTTGAGAAAGCCTTTTAGCAATCCTATTCCTTCATCCCGGTTGCAAGCGGATGGACATGATCTCGGATGATGAATATCGACTTGATTATTTCGCAGACCAGGAGTTTCATCGCAGGAAATGCGATAGTTGTGGAAAATTTTTTTGGACAAGAGATTCTGGCAAGAAGACGTGTGGCGATCCTCCTTGCGATGTTTATACATTTATAGGAAATCCTGTTTTCAAGAGAGCACACGGCCTAGGCGAGATGCGTGAGCATTATCTTAGCTTCTTCCAAGCTCGAGGGCATACACGAATATCCAGATATCCGGTCATAGCGAGATGGCGCGATGATATCTACCTCACAATAGCCTCAATAGCGGATTTCCAGCCTTTCGTCACATCTGGTTTGGTGCCGCCTCCTGCTAATCCTCTAACAATTAGCCAGCCTTGCATACGTTTGGATGACTTAGATTCAGTTGGTCGTAGCGGAAGACATCTCACAACATTCGAGATGATGGCCCATCATGTCTTCAACACAAAAGAACGAGAGCTCTATTGGAAGGATAGAACCGTCCAATTGTGTGACGAGTTGCTGCTTGGCCTAGGCACTGATCCGTATACTGTAACATATAAAGAGAATCCGTGGGCAGGGGGTGGCAATGCAGGGCCTAGCGTAGAATGCCTTGTGGGAGGATTGGAACTAGCCACGCTCGTTTTCATGGACCTCAAAGTGGCCAAAGATGGGAAATTCGAGATAAAAGGTGAACGCTATGACAAAATGGATAACTATATAGTCGATACAGGTTACGGCCTCGAGCGTTTTGTCTGGGCCTCTAAAGGATCACCCACTATTTATGATGCTATCTTTCCTGATTTTGTTAGGGAAGTCGCGGATATGGCGGGTGTAGAGCACGATCTTGAAGATTTTGAGTATGCAGAGATATTTGCTCAAAATGCACGATTGGCAGGAATGGTGGATTTGGAGAAGGCCAGCTTGCATGAGCTAAGGGGGAAGATTGCCAGTAGCATAGGCATCAGCCAGGACAAATTGGAAAAGACGGTTGTGCCGATGGAGAGAATTTATGCGATCGTCGATCACACACGTTGTCTCGCCTACATGTTAGGTGATGGAATCATCCCATCTAATGTGAAGTCCGGCTATTTGGCAAGGTTAGTCCTCCGGAGGACCCTTAAGCTGATGAGAGAGCTTGACTTAGAAACGTCTATAACAGGGCTGATTGAGATGCATATCTCCAATTTGGATTATCCGGATTGGAAAAAGAAGATGAGAATTATCAGCGAGATTTTAGACCAAGAGGAGCAAAAATATGCAGAGACCATTAAAAAGGGTCGCAGGCTTGTGGTAAAAACGGCTGAACATTATCGTAAGATTGGTCAGAGCATTCCCCTCAAAGAGATGGTCCTGCTTTATGATACTCATGGGATACCTCCAGAGATAGCAAGAGAATCGGCTGAGAAGTTGGGCGTAAATGTCGAATTGCCGGACAATTTCTATTCTATAGTTGCTTCAACGCATATCCGGGCTGAGGAAGTCGAAGCTGATATTGCTCAAATTGAGGGGAAGACTGAGCTGTTATTTTACAATCGTCCTTTCGAAGATACGTTTGAGGCTAAAGTAGTGGATATCTATGACGATTCGGCCATATTGGATAAGACGCTTTTCTATCCGGAGGGTGGTGGCCAGCCAGCTGATCATGGGATCCTCGAAAAAGGGGATCACCTTTTCAAAGTTGTAGATGTCCAAAAGGTGGATGATGTCGTTTTACATAAGCTGGAGAAACTGGATGATTTGAAAAAAGGCGATGTAGTTTTGGGCAAGATAGATATGAAGCGCCGCTTTGCTCACGCTAGGCACCATACAGCAACGCATCTGGTACATGATTCTGCCAAACGTGTCTTAGGTGATCATGTCTGGCAAGCAGGTGCTCAGAAGAGCCAGGATAGGGCCAGGCTAGATATTTCTCATTATAAGCGCATATCTAGTGAGGCTTTGAGAGAAATCGAACTCGAGGCCAACTCCAGAGTGATGGAGGCAATACCTGTTGAAACTAAGTTTCTGCCCCGAATGGAGGCGGAGCAACTTTTTGGGTTTGAGCTTTATCAAGGCGGAGTTCCGCCAGGTACGAATATACGCGTTGTGAAAGTGGGTTCAGACATAGAGGCTTGTGCTGGAACGCATGTGACCAACACGGGCATGATCGGGCCTATAAAGATATTGAGGGCAGAACGGATTCAAGATGGCGTCGAGAGGATAGAATTTGCAGCCGGTGAGGCGGCAGTTCGCGCTATGCAAGCAAGAGATGATCTGCTTGCCGAAGCTTCAAGTATCCTTAGGATTCCAGAAGAGCAACTTCCCAAGACAGTCTTGCGCTTTTTCGATGAATGGAAAAACCAACAGAAAGAGCTTGAAAGGCTAAAAAAAGAGCTCGCCAAGGCACGCGCGATGTCTCTGGCATTTGATGCTCGTTCCATCGATGACATGAAAATTGTGGTTCAAAAAATGGGCTTAGCAGATATTGATGAACTTCTAAAGGCTGCTTCGCTATTGGCAGAGATGGATTTTATCGCCATATTAGGCAGCGAAACTGGCAAGATAGTTGTTGCAGTTGGAAAATCAGGCCTTTCTAAAGGTGTTAATGCCTCGAAAATTGTAAAAATGGTAACTAAGCACCTTGGGGGAGGGGGTGGAGGAAGTCCCGATCTGGCTCAAGGTGGGGGCCCTCTTTCAGAGAAGATGGATGAGGCTCTGGAAGCGGGGATTGGATTAATTGAGGCTAGGAAAAAGAGTTCAAATCAATCTCTTTAATCCCTTGAATTGGTTTTATTAATATAGTATCTTGGGCAAAATTGCCCTGCCGCGTTATTGGGCAAAAATTATCCTGGGTGCGTAATTTATAATTCGTTAAATTTAATAGATTACCCCTCTCCTGAAGTCCATTTTTGAACCCGATGTTTGAATAGATATCAAGTCGTTTTCTTAAACTAAATAAATTTAAAGGTCAATTAAATTTAGGGATTAGTTTATTTGAAATTTAAACCTAAATTAGAAGTATTAAGGCTCTCAAAAAGCTAAATATTCGTCCAATGTATAAAATTGAAAAAAGAGTATAATATGTTGTTGAAAAATTATAAAATCAATAGCTTTCTAACCAAACGATAGATAATATTCAATAGATTGACTTTTTTGCGCAAATTCATAAATAATAAGCATTTATAGTCTTCCGCACAACTTCTAATAATCAGATTGTATTGTAATTAGTCCCCTCTAAGAATCTCCTTATCCAGCCTTTGGCATAACTGATCGAACATGAGAGCGCATTCCATTGGTCAG
>JALHSR010000351.1 GCA_022865315.1 Methanotrichaceae archaeon
ACCAACTGGGGCATCCCGCATAGGTGCAGGTGAATATTCTTCCGCCTCGGGCGACCATGCTGTCTATCGACCAAGAACATGCCGCCTCTTTATAATTCTCACCTGGCCACCAAGTTACAGTGAACGATACGGATCGTTCAGTTCCTTTTATTAGAGACGCCTACTCGAACATCCACAGAGCTACCTTGAGTGGGTGTCGTCGGATTTAATGAAAACTCACTCACAAATAGATCCGGGACTGCATTTTATACCAAGAAAAAATTCAAAAGACAAACTGCAAAAAGTAGCAAAAATCTCTTGGAAAAAACTATCAATTGAGGGCGTCAACATATACGAACCTTTATCAGCAGAAATCTTTATCATTACGTTTTAACTATTAAATATTTTGTTAATTCGTTAAAAGCAAAGAGGCATCTGCCACTGAAGCGTGCCTACTTATTGCCCAAACTCTTGCCTTTGGGAAGGCGAAGAGCGATTCTAATAATTGGCATCATTTGGGGCATATGGCACTGGCCTGTTATTGCACTGGGGCATAACTATGGGCTCAATTATCCTGGCGCACCTTTGAAGGGAATGATAGCAATGGTATGGTTCTGTTTGATGATAGGAACTTTTTTAGCATGGATAACCTTTCGCAGCGGAAGCGTATGACCTGCCGTAATTGGACATGCGGCTATCAATGGGATCTCTGGTTTGCCGTTATTCTTTGTCCAAGGACAGACAAACTTATTATTCGGTCCAATTCCAACAGGGCTTATTGCTTCCTTGGCCTGGACTGGATTAGCCCTTTGGTTATTCTTGAGCCCCATAGCCCTTGCAGAACCTTCAGAAAAAGATTTCATCGAAAATCCAATATGGCAGGGTATCTTCGTTTATTTCAAGTACATTGCAAATTTTTTAGCTTTGAATAGGTTCTTGACCTTCCTCAACAGCATTGTAATAATCAACTGTTCTGTATGCTGCTAAAAGGAAACCATAAAGCGTAGGTCCAATGACTATGCCAGGGAGTCCCAGAATAAAAAGCGGAGCGACAAAAGCCAGCACTGTAACTAAAGGATGGATTTTGCCTCTTTTTTGAGCCAACTGTGGCATTATAAGATATTGAGGAATCAGAAAAAGCAGAATGCCGCATGTCACTAAAGCTATGGCCAAGGAATAATTCCCTAGCAGCAAATAAAAGCAAGCTAAAGGAATAAAAACCCACGGGGCACCAACGAAGGGTATGAGTGTAAATAAGACCACAATGACTCCCAGAAAGAAGGGATAAGGAACATTGAGGAAGACAAAAGAAAAGAAAGCCAGAACGCCTGTTATGAGAGCCGTTAATACAAATGATGAGAATAAATTATTATAAATATAATATAGCTCGTCCAAGAAATGAACCATCAGATCTCTTCGCTCTCTTGGCACAAGTTTTATTGCCTTTTGCACAAAATTTCCACCATCAAAGAGTAGGAAAAAAATAAAAAATAAAATAACTATGGACTGGGCAAAATAGAGGGGCAGGTTAGATATTATAAAAATTAGGCTAGATTTAATGGCCCCACTAAAGCCTGATACAAGTTCGCCTGCAATTCCCAGCAAACCAAGAAACATATCAAGGACCAACCCACTGAAGTTGGTCTTGAACCACCGGTAAAATTCTTCTGAAGTATTTTGTGCGGATGTGACCTGAAAACCGCTAGTTTGAATATTTGAAATCTCCTGCAGCAGAACCTGCGTTAGACCCCCTAATATCAGCAACATAATAAATACGAGCAACATGATTGTGAGGGCTGAGGATACTATCTTGTTCTTTGTCAACCTAAAGAAAAGATTGTAAACAGGTTTTAAAAGAAATACTAACACAATGCTAAGCAGCACTGGGAAAATAAAGTATTTGCTTAAGTAAATAGTAAGAGATAAGATAAAAATTACCAGTACGGCAGTGATTATGTCAAATCGCCGAACCGAATCCACAGCAACTAATATTCTTCTTAGATAAAAATCTTTTAGTCATCCTCAATCAGTTATTTCTAAACCAAGAGAGGCCGAGCGATTCAGCTCATTGGTTTTGATAGAGGAATTTATCTTTCAGAGCTTTTATAGCTGGAAAGCTCTGGGTGCGACGCAATATAACCTTTAATTCCGCAACCAACGATTTACTACGTATCGTCTTAGCAATTGGCATTGTACATCACAATTGTATAAAATGCGAACACACCAATTCTACTATATTATTAATGTAGTTAGACATCTATAGATAGATGATCTCTTACGGGGTTAGCCAAGAAATCGGCCTACGTCCACGGATGGAAGATGCCCATGCCATACGAGATCTAACTGAAAAAAGATTTTTCAGCGCAGAAGTATTTGACGGTCATCTAGGCACTTGGGCAGCTCAGATAGCTGCTGAAGTACTCACCCCGCATTACTTGAGCCTTTGCTCTAGGGATTCAAATAAGTCTGAAGCCTTCTGCCGTCCAAATGCAGAATTGTTGAGACAAGCCTATCTGTGGACAGATTCCTTTATCGACTCTCAATGCCCATTATGTGGTACAGCAGCAGCTACACTTTACCTTCAAGGCGATCAGCTTATAGCAGCCAATGTGGGCGACGTTGCTATCGTAATTGGCACAATTGAGGGCGTCAAGATTCTAACTGTTGAACATAAACCTCACATTGCGGAAGAGAGGACCAGGATCGAGGCCGCAGGCGGAAATGTACAATTCTTGGACATCCCAAGAGTGCAGGGAGAGCTAGCTATGAGCCGAGCTCTTGGCGATAACCATTTGAAACCTTTTGTAATACCTGAACCCAGAATAGTGGAAGGTATTTTAGGGAGTGAAAACGATTTTGCCATCCTGGCATGCGATGGGATATGGAATGTCCTATATCCAGAGGAGGCTATAGCATTTGCAAGGAGTTCAGAAAATCCTTTAAGAGCAGCGAATTTGATATGCAGGGCTGCTTTGGAAAGGTGGAGCACAGATAATATTACGGTAATCGTACTCGATATCAGATCTTATGCTCAAACCCTCGATAATAAACTCTTTGAAATTTCAAGAATATGGGATAAGGGAAATGTGATTTTCGATAAATCCAATTTATTATAGAGTTTAGCAGAATATAATTTGAACTGAATAGATAATTGTCGGCCACATGGTATTTCAAGGAGGCGCTATGTCTGAATTCGACGAATACGATGAAGCTATCAATTGCTTCAATAAATCCAATGAACTTGAAGCCAAATATAATAAGCCAAAGTTCCTTAAAAGGCAAATCTCTTACGTCATAGGATTGCGCTAATAAGCCTAAGAGTTCCTTTAAGGGCGTACCGACAACTAATTTGGCCATGAAAGGATATCAAATCCTCTATTCTAACGCATTTTGGAAAAAGATTCTAATGCAAAACCAATCATTTTGCTATTGATACTCATGGAATAACTTATGACAGATTAAATTCCGACAGGTTCCGTCCAGATTCTATCTTGGGTATAAGTATATTTACTTGAACGAGGACAGATAATGATTCTATACGCCTGCAAACAGAAAATGGATCTGGAACAAAATTTATTTCAGAATGCATCTTGAATGATCCCAATAGCTTCAAACTGGATAATCACTCTAATATTTGCCGCTCTGCCTATTTCAGAGGTCAGGGGAGCCATACCATTAGCTATAGGAGTTTATGGATTCTCAGCAGTCGATGCCTACCTCCTGGCCGTGCTGGGCAACCTTCTTCCAGTTATACCATTGCTTCTTTTTCTGGAACCTATCTCTGATTACCTCATGCGATACCCTGCAGGTAATAGATTCTTTACTTGGCTTTTTTCCCGCACCAGGAGGAAATACATACAAGATCGCGAAAATTTTAGCATGATAGCATTAGCGATTTTCGTTGCTATTCCCCTACCTATGACTGGTGCTTGGACCGGTTGTGCAATAGCCTTTCTAATTGGAATGAAATTCAGGAATGCTCTCATCGCCATAGCATCAGGCGTGTTGGTTGCTGGTGCGATCGTTACAACGACGGTGATGAGCATCAAGCTATTAGCATTTTAATTAGTTATTTATAATTATATATCATTTTTAATTATAAAATAATAATTTTTAAAAGCACCCCTCACTAAAAAGGAGAAAAATTTCAGCGGCGACATGCGAGCATTAGCCAAAATATATCCACCACAACCTATACAAGCTTCATAATTACCGAAGATCCTCAGAACCGTGGCAGTAATAGATGTGGTATTATCTAATCGGCAGACTCTAGCAGTTTTCTTGTTTATAGTCTTCCGCACAATTTCTAATAATCAGATTGTATTGTAATTAGTCCCCTCAAAGAATCTCCTTATCCAGCCTTTGGCATAACTGATCGAACATGAGAGCGCATTCCATTGGTCAGATATGAGTTTC
>JALHSR010000352.1 GCA_022865315.1 Methanotrichaceae archaeon
AATCCCGAAAGGGGATCGCCAAGTTCATCTAATCGACGGCAAGCCAGCTGGATGCCAAAGCTCATAAAACTATTCATGATATATAATAGTATTTATAGTATATATAACTGGCGATAGCTCGGTTATTCGAAGTCCTCTATTATATAGAAAACTTATTTTCTTCAGGCATGGACTTCTCAAAAGCTTCAAAATTATCCGGGTAGACAAAATAATATATTAAATTAAATAAAAAAATTAAGCAGGCTTTTCCCTCTTGACTCTTAGAGCATGTCTATGCATCACAGCTAGAGCATCAGCGCACTCTTCGGGAGTTGAGAAGACCGGTATTCCAGCTCCTTCCATCCTAATCACCGCTTCCAAAGCGAACTCCTTTCCAGCTACACAAACAATGACAGGTTTTCCTCTGAAATCAATGCTTTTAAGAACCTCTATATAACTTTCCAGGATTTCAGCCTGCAATATCACTATAACGCTTCCAACTTCCTCGCTATCAACACCAATCTCTAGGGTCTTTTTCACTGTGTCCGCATTCTGGCTGAAAGTATAATCCACGGGATTAAGACCACATACATAGTCGGGCAGTAATCTCTTCAATCGCTCCTTTAAGTGAGGCTCTAGCTCGGAGAGTATCATTCCGTTATCGGTAATGGCATCAGATGCTAGTACCCCTAATGAACCCGAGTAAGTGATAATAAATACGCCTGGTCCATCAGGCAAAGGTTGTTTTGAAATTGCCCTGGCCAATTTGAACATATGCTCATAATCTCTAGCTCGGATAATACCAGCCTGCCGAAAGACTGCCGAAAAGATCTCATCGTTTCCGGCTAAAGACGCAGTGTGTGAAGTCACTGCTTTCTTCCCCGCCTCAGTGCGACCTGATTTCAGGATTATTACAGGCTTGCTAAGCGTTATTAGCCTTGATACATCTATGAAACGTCTTCCTGCCTTCACAGATTCCAGGTACATGCAAATGATATTGATTTTCTCATCCTTGCTAACCGCCTCAAGCATATCCGTTTCGTTGATATCCAGCTTATTACCTATGGTAGCAATTATGCCAAAATCCATGATATGTCTAAGGCCCCAAAGCATTCCAGCTGCACAGACTCCAGCTTGAGATACCAAGCCTATATTGCCTTTGCTAAGAGCGTCGACAATGCCGATGGATTGGACCATGTTGCAGTGAGTGTTTATTACCCCTGAACAGTTCGGACCTAAAAGTCGGGCACCATATTGATCGGCTATATGCTTCATCTTTTCTTCGATCTGCTTGCCCGTCTCACCTAGTTCAGCAAATCCCGCTGATTCTACTACGATATAGCGCACTCCACTCTCGCAACATTCTCTGACTATTTCGGGAGTAGTACTAGCTGCAACCAATATTATTGCTACATCGACATGCTCCTTAATGTCGCTTATTCTGCTATAAGCCTTTATTCCAAGGATTTCTTCCGCCCTAGGATTTATGGGGAAGAGCTTCCCTTTGAATCCATGGGTCACCAAATTTGTGAAAACGTTCCAACCAAGCTTCCCCGGAGTACCTGATGCCCCGATAATAGCAATGCTCTCAGGATAAAAGAGATCATGCAGATCCTGTTTCACATTTCCAGGTTTCTCGCTTTTTCTTTCGCCTAAGATCATCCTTGCATCCACAACTGTATAACCATTTGGATAAAGGAAAACGGGATTCAGATCCACCTCGAAGATTTGAGGATTCTTCGCAACTATGTCAGATACGCTAAGAAGCAATTCTTTCAGGGAGAAGATATCTATTGAGTACCCGCGGTATCCTTTAAGAAGACTATAACCCTTGATCTCTTCAATCATATCCTGAGCATCAGATTTGCTTAGGGGAATTGACCTAAAGGATACATCTTTGAGAACCTCCACAAATACTCCGCCGAGTCCGAACATAAGGATAGGTCCGAAAGTAGAATCCTGTGTTACGCCAATAATAACCTCTACGCCTGGATTAGCCATTCTCTGCACTGAAACGCCAATCATCTTTTCGTCTTCAAAAGCAGAAACAATGTCAGAATAAGCTTTCTTCACATCCTCCTCTGTCCTCAAATTGAGCTTTACCCCTCCAGAATCCGATTTATGAATAACCGATGGCGAGAGAACCTTCATGACTACCGGCCCACCTATAGAATGGAAAAGCTGCAAAGCTTCTTCCTCAGACCTGGCCAGGTCTGAGCCCGTTGTAGAAAACCCAAAACTTTCTAGGATGGCCTTACTCTCATGCTCCATCAGGTAGGTTCTGCCCTCCAGAAGGGCCTTATCAATAATATCTTTCATTGGATTTTCCATTTCAATCACAAATCCATCTTAGAATCATAATAGTCCCGCAGCACTGCAAAAAATGTCCGTCCACCATGGATGTTATAAGGTTTTTCCTAAGCATATCATGTATGAAGAACACATTAATTGCGCCAAAATATCGTTCATTTACTCAATATTAATAAGCTTCTTGCGACCAGATTGTAGATTAACTTTAACAAGGTCAGCTTCAGAGCGACGACCTTATCTCAGATCGGGCTTTACATTCCTTCATGGATAAAGATATTATTCAGGTCGTTCTAGAAAAGGAGCCTTCAATCGATAATCCGGTCCTCATTGAAGGCTTTCCCGGAATAGGCCTTGTGGGCAACATCGCTAGTCAATACATAGTCCATGAACGAAAAATGACATACCTTGGAGCTATGAACTCCAAGTTTTTCCCACCGTTAGCAGTTCTTTTGGGCGGTGTGGTAAATATGCCCGTTAGAATTTATGAGGATCCATCCAAAGGTTTAGTTGTTCTAACTGCCGATATTCCAATACATCCTTTAGCTTCTTATGACATAGGTAAAGAAATTGTCTCCTGGGCAGAGTCGATAAATGTAAAGGAGATGGTCTGTTTGGCTGGAATAACGGTGATGGGTGAACAACGCAGGGTATTTGCAGCGGCCAGCCAAAAGGAATTGCTCGACAAAATCAAAGACGGAACGGAGATATTCGAGATAGGAACAATCACTGGAATTACGGGAAGCATTATGAACGAGTGCAGAATTAGAAACCTACCCGCGATATGCCTCCTGGGAGAAACAGCTAGTGCCGAACCAGATCCTAGAGCAGCCATAGCAACAGTTGAGACTCTCAATAAGATCTACAAACTGGAAGTTGATACAAAGAAGCTAGAGGAGCAGGCTGAGCAGATCGAGCTTCAAATGTCACAACTTGCTCAACTAATGAAAGCAGCTACCCCAACCCCTGAGGAACAGATGCCCGGAGAATTCCCCATGTATGTGTGATGTTCATGATTTATATCACACTATCAGGGATTGCTAGGCATGTCATGAAGGACCTTCTTTCTAATAGGATAAGAACTTTGGAAATCAGGAGCCCTAATAACTTCTTTGCTCTGATCCATGTTCATCCCGGTGATCGAATATTCGTTACAGAAGCTAGCACCCAAGATATAGTCGGAGGGACTACCGGTCTCATTACTAATATAAAAGAGATCCAGCTAATTACGCACAAAGTGTTTCAATCCATAGATCATTATTATGAGGAGCGTGAGGTTCAAGCAGCTCGGACTCAGCTCCAATTGATAGCCATAGGGAGAGTAAGAAAAATTGAATCTTTTGAGCTGGATTCTCCATTGAGACTGGAAGTGGATGAAGTTAGATACTGCAACGCTAGATGAGTATTCAATTTTTTTTTATCCATTAGGAGGCTCACTGAATTTATTTCGGCTCGCTCACTAACGCCTAGTCGATAAAAAAACGCAAGTGTATAGTCCTGAAATTATTTCGCATCGGTTCAGATTTTATTTTCGTTAAATTATTCATGAATTTTCACAACCCAAATAGTCGATGCCCGATGGCGAAGAACGCTTCTTGAGGCATTTTCCTCATGAAGCCTGATTGGGA
>JALHSR010000353.1 GCA_022865315.1 Methanotrichaceae archaeon
GAAATTTATTGCAAAGCTTTATTAAATATCTCGTTATATCCCGCTTTAGGAGTAGCGAGAATGGAGATAAGAACCCTTCCACTGGAGCATTTAGGTCTGGTTGCTGGCGTATTCGATCAACTCGAAATTGCAGAGATAATCGATGATCGAATTCCTAAGCTCAGAAATCACAATCTAGAGCATTCAAAAGTCATCAAAGCTATGATTTTGAATGCTTTGGGTTATGTTGGTCAGAGGCTATATTTATTTCCAGAATTCTATGAAAAGCTACCTGTTGAGAGGTTACTCGGGGAAGGCGTTACGGCTTCTGATCTGAACGATGATGTTCTGGGAAGGACTCTTGATGCGATTTCTGCGTATGGACCCACGGAACTCTTCAATGATATAGCTCTGAACGTGATGAGTCACCTGGATCTTGGAGTCCAGAGGCTTCATGCCGATACTACGAGCTTTAGTGTCCAAGGTGAGTATGAGGGATACGATGGTCAGAGCGCTATCGAGATAACACTAGGCCATTCCAAAGACGGCAGGATGGATCTGAAGCAGTTTGTCCTGGGATTGGTAACGAACCAGGATGGAATACCTCTTTTTGCTAAAGCCTATTCCGGCAATGCATCAGACAAAAACACGATCATTGAAGCCTTCATGAAGATCAAGAATGGCCTTAATCTGGACGATGTCGCATATTACATAGCAGATAGCGCCGTCTATAGCGAGAAGAATATCCAGCAGCTCGGAACCAAGATGCTCTGGATAACCCGCATCCCGGCAACAATAACTGAGAGCGAGTGTCTGCTAGATCGCGATGTCGAGTTGGCTGAATGCCTGGATTCCAGGTACAAATGCTTCTCTACGACCTCGAACTATGGTGGTATCCAGCAGAAATGGGTTCTTTATCAGTCTCAGCCGATGCAGGAACGCAAGGAAAAGACCTTTGAAAAGCAGCTCGAAAAGGAGAGCAAGCAAGCAGAGAGATCCCTGGCCAAGCTAAAGCGTCGCGAGTTCGCTTGCGAGGCAGATGCAAGAAAAGAAGCTGAATTATGGTTAGCTGAGCATCCTTTCTATAGATTCAAGGATCTATCGGTCAAATTGATCACCAGGAGAAACGGAAAGCTGCGGGGACGACCCAAAAATGGAGAAGAGCTTCTGGAAGTTCATTTTGTCGAAGCAAAGATCGAGATCAAGGCTGAAAAGATAGCCGAAGCAAAATCCAAGCTTGGGAGGTTCATCCTTGCCACGAATGACCTCAATCTCGATCCCAATACTATTCTTAGCTATTACAAAGGTCAGCAAGCGGTTGAACGTGGTTTCAGATTCCTCAAAGATAAGAGCTTCCGCGTTGCTGAGGTGTATCTCAAGAAAGAAGAGCGCATTGAAGCTCTTGCTATGATCATGGTCTTAACTCTCATGATCTACTCTGTTGCGGAGTGGATGCTCAGAAAACGGATGCGCGAAACAGGAGAGACTATTCCAAACCAGTTGAAAAAGCCAACCCAAAAACCTACATTCAAGTGGATAGTCTTTCTGTTCATGGGAGTTACAGAGGGTACAGTCTGGATCAATGGAGAAATGCACCAGAAGATTGCTAATTTGAATGACAATCTTGTTAAGATTATTCGGCTATTCGGGCCGGTTTGCGAAAAATATTATGGATTGGAGCGTTAATGCGGAATGCAGGATCCAGTCACCACCCGCGAATTTTTCCCCTCCTTAAAGAATAATAATTGTTGATGCTGGTTTAAATAAGTTTTGTAGAGATAGCGGTGTGCATTGAGATTGAACCCTGACTGCATCAACATTTTGC
>JALHSR010000035.1 GCA_022865315.1 Methanotrichaceae archaeon
GGCTACAGTGCTGTTGTACTCGCCCGGAATAGATCCTTTCATAGAAAACCTAGCAAAGGCTTCCAATCGAGTGTTTTACTTCGAGGAAGGCCCTCGTGACTCGCCCAGGCAGACGGCCAAGACATGGCAGACGATGAAGGGACCAGCGGACACTGGAAGCATTCTCATGACTGGGCTAAGCGCAGCGGTTGAAGTATTCATTGCGATACGGTCAATCCCAGACTGTTTGAATTGCAGGCTGACAAGGAGATCCTGGGCGAGGTATACGATATCCAGATCTGGGAGGTGTGTGATCTGATTCAACAGCATATTGTGGATTTTAAGCTTGTGGGGATGGAATTTGAGCTATACACCTCGATCAGGAAGGCATATCTTCGTAAATATGCAATGGGATTTCATTTCCTCCCTAGAAGATATGATCGCAAATCGCATTAAATGAGATACCGATAACTGAAACGGGCAAAGAGCTTATATTCACGGATCACTCTTTAAAAATCTATAGGCTATTTTCGTGGTGGATTCGAGGGGCAGTCAAAAAAGGAGGGCTGGAGAAAAGCAATTAGATTGATGTCGCATTACGGCAAATATTACAGAATCAATATTGGACATTAAAATCACGGACTGGGATTTTATACCCACAAGAAAACGAGAAAAGACGCGACTTGATAAAGAGTACAGAAGTCTTATTGGCCACTTATGAATGATTGGAGAAAATGAGGAATGATGACAGAAGATGATCAGTTTCAAGAAATGGGGCAGTTAAAAATAAAAAAACATGTTAATATGGGATGGGTAGAAATTAGAATTTGCAATTGCCGTGTCTTATTTAATAGAACTAAACTTGAGCAACTAAGGGACGATATCAATGTATTATTGGCCGAATTTGATGCCGAACGTGGAAAAGTGCAGGGAGATGAGCGGAAATGAGAACCGAGGAAGAAATAAGAAAGCAACCTGCCTGCATTTATAGATATGAAATCAAAAGTTAATTCTTAAAAATCTAATTCAATAGCCACATCATATGCTTTGATAGCTTCTTCATTCTTGCCCAAAGCAAAAAGTACAGTGCCTTTGTCAATCCAGGGTGGTTTTAAATCAAAATACCTTTAATTTCCAGTTTCCATTTTTGTCATAATCTAAGCTGCCTTCCCATCTCGCTGCTTGCCATATTGCGTCAAATGTTGGACGAAGAAAGCGGCCTACATCAGAATCAAAACTCTCGACGAGAATGTCTGGAAGAATAATTAAATCTCTGTCGATTCCACCATCATTAGGAGCGAATGGGCTTGCGCCAGACTCGATGCATAGTGGAAATAGGGATCATGAATCCAAGGATCAGATCATTGAAATCGATGATTACAAAATTGTAGATGAAATTGAGAATCGAGTAGCTGAAGGTCATAAAGTCGTGAAACGCTAAAGCCAAGGGCAAGGAGCTGGAAAACGGATTTTATCATGACGTGGGGGAAAGGTGCGGACGATGGCACTGATGCTGCTCACAGGCTGATGCAATCAGCATAAATAGAATAGGATCGTTCAACAGGATTATGTCGCAGTTTTGATGAGGTCGCTTCGTTAGTCACCTCATGTATTTTTCTGGCAAAATAGCGATGAAAGCTGTCCACATATTATCCTTATAACTCCCATAATTTTTAACAATGTTTATTAGCTTTGGAAGGAGTAATTGTACATATGGCAAAAGAAGAATATAAACAACTGTCCTGTAGCGATGTAGGTATGGCATGCGGCTTCCAGGTACGTGCAAAGACTGAAGCTGAGGTCATGAAGCATGCAAAGACTCACGCGACCGAAGCCCACGGTTTGAAAGAGATATCTGCAAATACAGAAAAGAAAATCAAGGAAGCTATCAAAACTGTATCAGTAGATGTGCCAGAGAAGAAGTAAAAAATTGCCGCTGAATATCTTTTATTGAAAAGTTTCGTAAGGGACGAGACGGCATTTAAGGGTGTACTTCGTCAAGGAAAACTTCTAAAATCTCAACCGCCACATCCTAACCGGAGTTGCGTTATCAGAAAAAAATGCAACTCTAGCTCAGATTGGGCAAGATCCCGAAGCCACGGTGCTGCTCTACTCGTTTGGCCTAGATCCTTTCTTGGAGGACTTGACCAAATTAGCCGACCGTGTCTTCTACTTCGAGGAAGGGCCCCAAGACCCGACTAGGCTGACGGCCAAGACCTGGCAGAAGATGAAGGATCAGTCCAGGTCTGAAGGCGTTCTCATGATCCGGTTAGACGTGCTTCGAGGGCAGCCCTGCGATCATGTTCTTCACTTAAGTGAGATCTTGCCACATACACAATTGAATCGATCCCCGAGCTATATTGAATGCGAGATAGTATCCTACCATCCATAGGGATTGTTTGATGCCACATATGAACTGCTTTTAACCCCGAGGCAACTTTTGTGCTTAAAATCGATTTTAAAATTTAATTCACAATTAGAGATAAAATCGCCACATTATGATTTCTTTATATGCCACCAATTGTGCATGAATATTGAACAACAAATAAGAAAAAGAGCCACATTGGAAGCGGAATTTATCATCACATAATTGCCAGTAAGCAAAATCCAGCTATATAAATAAATCGACATGCATAGTGGTAATTAGAAATCATTCAAGGAACTCGAACCCTTGAACTCCTGCGAGAATAGATCTTGAGTCTATCCTGCCGGCTCGAAAAGGATTAACCTTTTCTCGCCTCAAAGAAGCAATTGGAATCGCCTTTGTTTCTGTTAAGCCCTAATTTTGCCTTATTAAATAAAATAGTTCATTCTATTTAAGCTTTCATGCAGAATAGATCTATTCTATTTCGATTTAGAGCTATGAACCCAATAGAATGTTCCTGAGTTCCAAGACGCTTGCTGGAATTGAAAAGAAAGGAAGTGTGCATTGTTTCAGCAGGCATTCATCAGCGACTATAATGATCTCCAAGGGTTGCGATTTGAGAACGGTACAGTCTCTATTGAGATATGCCCATGTTTCGGATAAACAAAGCCTGAGAAGTACGAACAGTATTTGGCACTATAGATGTCAAGAGAAGGTCAAGAAATAACGTTTTGGTGCCTCATTCTAAGGATGATTTTAGATTTTACGTTTTATGTAAAAACGAATTGGTGATAGTGATTTCATCAAGCTAACGAGGATGAAATTTGAGCTTTACGCGTCCGCTAAAAGATCGTATCTTTCTTGAAACAAGTAATTATAATAAGGTTCATTACTATTAGCGACATTATTAATTTTTTGGAGGCAATTGTAAATGTCTGCTGCTGGTATGAAACAAAATATACAAATCGATCAATACCACCTAATACACTATTTGAGAGGTGGTGCTGGATTTGGTGGTACTGAATTGGCGGTTATTCGATGCTATTCAGAGAGAGAGAGAGTATATCAGGGAAGCATATACTTTTACTCAAAAGACAAAGTCCCAAAATCTTCCGGCACCATTGGGCAAAATTATTTCTATTTCGCTCTGAATTTTGAAATCGAAAGATACCAAGAGATCATTGAGACACTCAGATACGAAAAGCCTTTATTTGTAGATGTGGTTTGGGATGCTAATAAATTTATTATTGAGGGAAACTTGGGTACAACCACCGGAGAACCTATCGGTGAACAAGAAGGCATATAACCCCGAGCAACTCTTGTACGTAAAATCAATTTTAAAATTTAATTCAGAATTAAAGATAAAATCATTACGTTATAATTCTTATATGCCACCAATTGGGCAAAGCCATATTGAAAGCCGAATTTATCAGCACCCAATTGCCAGTAAGATAAAATATGGATATATAAAGAAATCGATGTGCTTAGGGGTAATTAGGAATTACTGATGGGAAATACGCACGAATTTATGAGTAAGCATATGAACAACGCGGATCGTTATGATTTTGTTCAATTAAATTATTAATCCATTTAGAAGATACGTCATAGAACTATTTCAATTCGATCAAGTCGTAAGCAGCTCCTTCATTCTTCTCCAAAAACCTCAGTAGACTGTCATTACTGGCACTTTCGAGTGACGAACTACCTTCTCGGTAA
>JALHSR010000036.1 GCA_022865315.1 Methanotrichaceae archaeon
AATGCGCTCTCATGTTCGATCAGTTATGCCAAAGGCTGGATAAGGAGATTCTTAGAGGGGACTAATTACAATACAATCTGATTATTAGAAATTGTGCGGAAGACTATAATCAATGTTTAAGCAGATTTTATCGATGATCGATAGCTTTTTGATTAGCAAAATTATTAAGGTTTTACGACCATTGAATTCTTTATCAGCCCTTGCTGTTGAGACTGGCTTTTTAAACAAGGGACATAATTTTCGGTTCCTTATTACACCAACAACAATAATTATTATGAATTCATCTCTGATTGAGCTAATCTGAAATTGAATGAGACACTAGGACAATTGGATGGTTTTACGCCAAACAATTTTTCTTGCGGGATTAATTTTAACCCTGGCCTCTAGATTAGAAAGCGAAGCGTGAAGTGCTTTATAGTCATGGCATAAATAATACTAGTTGCCATCACGAAGACTTTAATCATTGGAATTGCAGTCTTTCAACTATTGAAAATTTAATTTACGCATGTCAAGCTGGGGATTATTAGATCTTTTCAGTTCGTATAAAATCCCTGTAATTCTGCAGCAATTCCTATAACTCTTTTAGTCCTAATTAGATACCCTCCAAAAATCCGAATCTGACGGAAAATGTGTTTAATGTATTATTATGTCTGGCCAAGAGCCACGGTAGCCTTAAATAAAGGCCGCAATCTGCATAATACGGAGATATCAATTGCCATTTAAGAATAACGTGGCGTATTTAGAAACAATAAAGGTCTATTTTTGCATATCAGTCCTAATATTTGGAATAACATCCGTGATGGGCTACTTCGCCGCTAGCTCCAATTCTGACCTTGCAGCAGAAATGATGAATGAATTTCAGGTTCTAAAATGGATCATGGAGCTTCCACCGACAATGATAATGTTAATGATATTTTTAAAGAACCTACTTGCCTGCGCTGTATCTATATTCCTAGGGCTCGGCTTAGGAATAATACCTCTTTTGGTCATAATCAGTAACGGCTATCTTCTTGGAGTTGTGTCATATGAAGTCGTAGAGAAGAACGGCCTTCCATACCTAGTTGCAGGCATTTTGCCCCATGGATTAATTGAGCTTCCAACTGTGATGCTGAGCACTGCCCTTGGCTTTCGCCTTGGTTATCTTCTTGCTATTTCTCTCCTCGGCAAAAAGGCCAATTTAGCAGGAGAAATCAAGATTTCTATGATCTTCTTTTTACGATGGATTATCCCCCTTCTTTTTTTAGCTGCCTTTATTGAGACATTCATAACACCTATTGCTATTTCGGTGATCAAATGACCGAGATCAAAATGCAAAGTGACAAGCTCCCTCCAAAGGAGAACTTTAGTGAATGGTATCATGAGTTGCTCATGATTGGAGAGATCGTCGATAACCGATATCCTGTTAAGGGTATGTGTGTCTGGTTTCCATTCGGTTTTGCTATACGCAAGAATGTGTACAATATAATTCGTGAGCTTTTGGATGTAGACCATTATGAGGCTTTGTTTCCCCTAATGATCCCTGAAAATGAATTCATGAAAGAAGCTCAACACATCAAAGGCTTTGAAAATGAAGTCTATTGGGTGACGAATGGTGGCTCATCTCCCTTGGAGGTGAAGTTAGCCTTGCGTCCAACAAGCGAGACCGCAATCTATCCGATGTTCAAACTATGGATTCGCTCTCATGCTGACTTGCCTCTCAGAGTCTACCAGATTGTCAACACTTTCCGATATGAGACGAAACACACTCGGCCGCTAATACGACTAAGAGAAATTACATCTTTTAAAGAAGCTCATACTGCTCACTCCACTTGGGAGGAAGCCGCACAACAAGTCGAAATAGCTATTGAAAGATATTCTGAGTTCTACAGGCGCCTGGCAATCCCCTTCTTGGTGAGCAGAAGACCAAATTGGGATAAGTTTCCGGGAGCAGATTATACTAAAGCATTAGATGTGATAATGCCAGATGGAAGGACTCTTCAGGTTGGAACAGCACATCATTTAGGATTTACTTTCTCCAAGACATATGATATTACCTATGAGACTCTAAATGGTGAGCAGGAACTTGTAAGCCAAACCTGCTATGGAATATCGGAACGTTGCATAGCTGCTCTCATTTCCGTTCATGGAGACGATAAAGGTCTAGTTCTACCATGGGAAGTGGCACCTGTTCAGGTTGTAATCATTCCCATTTTGTTGGGCAACAAGGAAACAACCCTAGAAGTCTGCAAGTCTATTCGGAATCGACTTCAAGAGGCATGTATACGTGTCCAGCTAGATACTGGTGACGAGCGCCCTGGAGCAAAGTTTTACAAATGGGAAATGAAAGGTGTTCCAATTCGATTAGAGATAGGCCCCAAGGATATTGATAAGAATGTGGTAACTCTTGCGCGCCGAGATGGCATAAAAAAGATTATCCCCATTGGGACCCTTATTGAATCGATTCTTTCTGAGGCTAAAGAATTCCATAAGGCGATTAATGACAACGCCAGGAAGTTTATGGAGAAAAATATAAGAGAAGTCGCTAGCATCGAAGAAGCTGAGGAATACACGAAACAGGGAGTTGCTATTGTATCCTGGTGTGGCGAGGAGGATTGCGGACGCATTCTAGAGGATAAAGTTGAGGCGAATATGCTGGGCGAGCCGCAGTACTCACATTTTGCCGAAACCCAATGTGTTGTCTGCAGAAAGATGACAACAAAACGAACCTATTTGGCCAGGCAATATTGATGAAGATTCTGATTGCTGAGTATGCTTCGGCTATAGGCATAGGAGGGACTTGCGAACTTGAAGGGCGAGCTATGCTCTCAGTTCTTGCCAAAAGCTTCTGTAGGTGCGGGCACAAAGTAATCTACCCAACCTCGAGGCATAGAATAGAATCCGGCAAGCCGGTCTTTCTGAAGAGCGAGAATGAGTTTGAACGCTTCTTACGAACAGTTGAGGCGGATGCTGGGCTTTTGGTTGCGCCAGACAATCTTCAGCCTCATTATCTTGAGATTTTGGAGGAAGTAGCATTTAACTTAGGCTGCAGTCCACCCGTCGCATCCCTTTGTGCTGATAAACAAACCTGTACTCGGAAGCTAAAGGAAAAAGGACTGCCTTCAGTTGATATAGCCACAGTAAATGAATCCCGTAAAATTGGATGCAATCTCTATGTTATTAAACCCAGGTACGGATGCGGCTCAGAGGACGTGCAGATCTCCTCAAGCTCAAAGGCCCCGGATGGCTATATTGCTACACGCTATTATAATGGATTGCACATGAGCACGAGCTTTATTGTAGGTGAACGGTTCCTACCCTTGACAATAAATAGGCAGATTATAAAATTTGAAGACGAGAATATCAGTTACAATGGTAGTCAAGTGCCCTATCGAACGCCTCGCGCCTCCGAAATATGGAATGTTACTGAAAAAGTGGCTAGCATCCTGGGGCTGAAAGGGTACGCTGGTATCGACTTCATAGTAAGTGACCTGCCTCGTGTTGTGGACGTGAACGCAAGGCCCACAACCTCCGTAATCGGAATTGTTAAAGTAATGAAAGAGGAGCTAGCGGATTTGATATTAAGAGCAAAATTTGGTGGTTTACCCAAAAATGTTAAAATTGAGGGGGAATATATTTTCAGGAAAGACGAGATTGGAGATCCAATGTAATTTTAGAAAGAAGATCGAATACATCATAAGACTGTTTACTGAAATTAAGTTTCTGAATTCTGACTACTAAAATGATTAGTTTAGGAGATTCTCTAAACCAGAGTTTTAGATACCATATGACGACTTTATGGTCGCAACCTCTTGATCTCTAAGTATTTCACTTCGCCATCGGAATAGGCAAAAATCATTTGTTTCTTCACGGAATGGGCCAATCTGACGGCCCGAGAGAGAACGGGTGGCAAGAATACATGGTCCTTTGGCACAGTATGTACTAAATACTCCGAGTGCTGAATTTTCTCCAAGCTCTCTACATTCTTATAAACACGAAAATGTGTACCAAACTTAAAGCCAGTCTTAACTACCAACTTATGATTTCTGAGATCTCTGTAGACTTCGTATTTAGTGTCGAAATCATTCTCTATGCATCTGGCTTGCTCCATTAACCTCCTAATATCTACTGAAGCTCCAGAACGATCAACCAGTTTGATTAGCCCCCTATCAAGAAGATATGCTGATTCTACTAATGAGAGCTGTAGACGCTCATCTACTAACTTTCCAAAAAATCCATGCTTATGGAGACCTCTAGAAGCATCTGGATCCCAGAGCATTACTCTATCGTCCAAGAGTGTCGCCATACCCCCCTGAACGTTGTGATCAGTCCTGCCAGAAATAATCTTCTTTCGAGCCTCATAGAAGGTGATGTCGCTCTCTTCGTCAACAATAGCAATCATCAACTTCTTCCTCATTTGGCCCGCCAGCATTGTAGCTTCCACAAGCTCCTGGAGCGGCAGAGACATGCGCTCCGATAAGACGAATACATAAAACTCCGCTGCCGTCTTGCCTGGATGACCGCCTCGAGGATAAACGCGGAAATCAGGCTTGCCAGGCTGTACATAGTAACCTCTTTCTCGCAAATCTTTATAAACAACGTACTTTATTTCCAAACCCTTCTCAAGAGCGGAAGAAAGCTGGAAAAAAGACTTGAAATCTAGCTCTATCCCTTCAGAATCGACCTTAATCTTGGATCGGTCAAGAAGGTAAGCAGCCTCTACCAATGAAAGTTCCAAGACGTTGCCTGACGGCTTTCCAAAGTAACCTTGCTCATATAGCTCAGAAATTGCTGCCTGGCCTACCCTAACTTTTCCGTCCTGAAGTCGTCCTGTTATTTCTCCAGCCATCAGGTCTCAGCACTTCAGATTGTCCGGCCAGATGCCATGCATTACGCCGAGCGTTTTATCGACAAGTTCGTGGACACCATCTGAAGGATAACCAGCGCTAAGCAGGTAGGACTCCACATGATTGGGTACCGCTATTGACATCTGTTCCACCATGGAAACAGTCTGCAAGATCGTATAGTCACCTAACTTGAATGGTATGACAGCATCCGACACTAATAGCTCAAAAATTTCTGGGCTTATAGGCCTTTCAACTCCCGATAAAAAAGCCTCTAAAATTTCACTAGTCCATTCGTGCCGTCTTCCTTCGTCTTGATAGGGTATTACTACAATCTCGCGGGTCCTAGAGAGCTGATCCACCAACTGAGCAGGCGTGACGTCGCCCTTGAATATAAGGTTTAAGAAATTGGTATGCGGTACAATTGTTGGGACTTTACTAGCTCTTACAGAAAATTTGACTTCTTCGAAAATGGTACCAGCATCCGTTCCCTGATGCCCTGCTCCCTTTCCGAATTGAATAGCACCAATAGAAGCTCTAACTACATTATGGGGATCTCCGTGTCTTCTATCGATATTTCCGAGGACTGCCATCAGACCAAGTGGCCTGGCTGCAAGAGCCATCCTAGATAGGCCAGAAGTGTTACAGGACGTGCATTGAACTAATCTAGGCTTAGCTCTCAGGAATGAATCATAATTTTCAAGGCCAAAGAAAAATTCTCTCTCAAAATCGGCTTTAAGCTGGTCATTAAATTTGAATTTTTTCTCCTCAAGAGCTTTGAGAAGTCCGCTACGATCTGCACCTCCCATTAGTGAAATAAAGCAATCATGAGACAATCCTGCCTCTACATAAGGCAATTCCTCATCTCCCGGCGTGCCCACCATAACGAAATCGGAGTTAGCGAAGAAGTCGTCGTAACCCCCTTCAACTTGAAATCCAGCCGTTTCCCACGTCTCCTTATCCTTTTTATCACTCACATAAGCCGAAACATCGCAGAGCCTATTGAGCTTAGATAAGATGGATTTAGCCCTAGCATGAGGTCTTCTCAGAAGCACATTTAAGTCACCCTCAATCTTAGCAATTTCCTTAACATTTTGCAGAGCAAGGATAGTTCTCTTATTCTCCGTGCCATCAAATCCTACAAATCCTGGATTAGACTTCAAACCAAAATCACTTCCTGAAATTGATTCTTATATTCTATATTTCAATTTATCCTAAAAATTTCATATATAGAAGAAGTCACCTACATGACCTTAAATCAACACCGAATAACCTGAATAGTTCATTTACCACGATTCTTGCGGCTTCATTAGCACTCAGGACAGAAGTATCAACTACAATCTCAGGATGTTTTGGTGGTTCATAAGATACTCCTACACCGGGAACTGAAGCCCTTTCCTTGATAGCTTTGATATAAATATCTTTAGGAGCGAATTCTGCTTTCCTTGATGCTTCTCGAGCTATGCAGATTTCAAGAGATGCCTTTATATAAACTTCTCCAAAATTGGATACCAGGTTTCGAGCAAGCTGGCGATAGCTATTTTTGTTTGCAGTGGCGTCGATAATGACGTTGATACCTGCTTCATACAGAAGCTTAGCCATATAAGCAAGACTTGCGTAGACTATGTCCCTTTCTTCTTCAGAGTATTTAGGCTGAGGAGTAATAATTCGACGAATCTCATCAAGCTGTAATATTTTCACATTGAGTCCCTTTTCGATTAAAATCATCTTTACAAGCTGAGCAATAGTTGTCTTGCCACAACCTGGCAAGCCCGTGAACCATAGAACCCACGCCATAATTGAGCAAAGATTGAACCTGAATAAAAAGCCACCCATGGCGTGGATGTCAATTAGCTTAAAGGTAGGATCTATGCACACTGTCACTAAATTCTGGGATCGAACAAAAGATTAATATAAGGGGTTCTGATATATAGACATGCAGCAAGACAAATGGCTCTATGCATGCGGGTAATGTGAGGTATAAAAAATGGCCGAAAAAAGAAATTTCGCGCTTAGAGATGCGAAAGGGAATGAGATAGGCGTTTTCAGTGGGAAACAACCCAGACAGGCTGCCCTTAAAGCCGCTAATCGCGGATATACAGATATAAGATTGAGAGAAAGAGGAACTAAAAAAGTGCATATGTTCGTTGGCGAAAGAAAACAAGTGCCCAAACCAAAGAATGCACCATCATGGATGCCAACAATGATATGGAAACCCCATGTCAAGAAAGTAGGTATTGAACAGATTGAGGAACTCTAATTATATTTTAAAATAATAGATGGACTTTTGTCGTTAAACAAGACGCGGCAAATGGATTATATCAAACCGCATTCTGTGGCCGCAGTATTTATTTTATTAATACTTTTTATTATTAATGATCCTATTTTCTATTTGTAGCTACTAATAGTTTAGAAATTAAAAAAAAAAGAATTCTTTTATTAAAAAATTTGAAAATTGCTGGGCTGAAGATTTCAGCCAAATAGAGCACTTAAGCCTTCGATTCCAGCCTCTTCTTCTTCCTTTTTCTCTTCCTTCGTTTCCTCACCCTTTGCAGCCGTTGTGGCTGCTGGAGCTGCAGTTGCTGCTGCCGCAGCAGGCGCAGCAGCTACAGACACAGGCACTGCTGTGGCCTGTGCGAGGACATTATTGATGTCGACACCCTCTAATGCTGCTGCTAAAGCCTTGATCCTCACCTCATCGGGAGATATTCCCGCAGCTTCTATTATTTTCTTGATTCCATCCTCGTTAATTTCCTTACCTGCACTATTAAGCAGTAAAGCTGCATATACATATTTCATTTCAAATCAACCTCTTTTTGACCAAATAGAGCGCCTAGGCCCTCGACGACGGCTACTTCCTCAGTATCTTTCTTTTTCACTTCGGAATCTTCCTTTTCGCTTGACGAATGAACAGCTGAACCCGATGGTACTGTGGTCGAAGTCTTTGCGCCCATCACCAAAGAGCTAACGGCTCTAGCATTAGCAGCTGCCTTGAGCAGCACATATTCCATCACATCTGGCACCGGTATTCCCAGTTCAACTACTAAGCCTCTAGCCTTTGCTTGGGCAATCTGAAGCATATGAGCCACTGTCTGGGATGTTGCATATCCGACTTCTATAGCCAGGTTAAAAGCATTGGCAGATGCAGAGCCAAATTGTGATAGTAATTCATCCAAATTCAAGCTAAGGTCCTTAGCTTGGAATATCAGACCTTCCTCATAGGCCCCTCTTAAATCAAGACCTACATTCCGAGGAAATATATCCATATCCTTTAGAATCTCTGCTACCTTGGCCGAGACTATTTCACCTTCTCTTATCAGAGTAACATGCTGAGTTACAACGACTTTTCCGCCCTTTATGGCCGCGGGAATTCCAGCTGATTGAAGCTTACCCACCATGGGTCCCGGAGAGAAGGAGGTCTCGCCAGGTTCGATCATAATATCCTTGGGCGATTTGGATCCAAGCTTTAGGAGCATCGGGCGTTTGCTCTTTTGAAGAATATTATAAAGCTTGAAAGGATTTTCATCGCTAAATATTAGAGCTGTCTGATCCTCAACGAGATCGGTCAACGGTTCAATTTCTGGAGCTGAACCCTTTAGGGCTCTCTTAGCGACGGTGTTCCTGACCACCTTGATCTCAACATTCGCTCTTAGCTCACCACGCATCTGCTGCAAATCAGAAGCAGGAATATCACGCAAACCGACAACACCTATAACCCTGCTCTGGCTGATCTTCTCGACCAGATCTTGCACTTCTTTAATCTTCCATTCAGGTAGATGTGCAGTGCGTTTAATATCTGCTGCCATTCAAATCACCCTTATGGCGGGACCCATTGTAGTCTTGACGTAAACCGACTTTAAGTTATGCCTTCCATCCTTAAGTGTCTGCTCAAGTTTAGAAATTACTGCCTCTATGTTTTCCGCCAGATCTTTTGTTTCCATTTTTCTATTCCCTATGCTCATATGGAATGCAAGGCTGTCCCTCGACCTAACCTTTGCAACATTCCTGAGCCTTGTAACCTGCGATGTGATATCTTGCGTTGGTGGTAGGGGCGTAGGCATCTTGCCTCTCTTGCCTAAAATGGGTCCTAAACTTTTACCTATCGCAGGCATGAACCGCGTCTCTGCAATGAAAAATCTGTACTCCTCAGCGAGTTTCCTTGCCGACCTTTTATCTGTTGCTAAGGCATTAATCTCATCAGCAGATAACACACGATCGGCACCTGCACTCTTAGCACGGATAGCTGTATCTCCAGCAGCAAAGACTGCTATTTTAGCAGGCTTGCCCAGCCCATGTGGCAGGATAACCTCAGCATCCACCCGATTCCCTGGAATTGACAAATCGATATTGTGCAGATTAATGGCTAAATCCACACTCTCATTGAAATTCCTAGTTGGGGCCTCTGCAACGGCCTTTATTACGGCTTCTTCTATTTTCATTTCAACCCTCCGTAGTCGGCGACCAAAAGTCTACTACGATTTCTCGAAAAAGATAACTAAAGCAAAATTAAAATCCTATATTTTAAGCCTTCCCCTCAAATATATGATCGTATTTTCCGCTGGCCACTGCCAGTTGGGCCTCTTTAGAGGATAATCCATCAATAGTGACGCCCATTGAACCAGCAGTTCCAATGACTTCACGAGTTGCATTCTTAATTGTTCTCGAAAGAAGGCCCATTCTCTTGACACTCGCGACCCTGACCACTTGTTCCATGGACAAATTGCCAATTACTATTTTGTTAGCGGATCCCTTCTCGACTTCAAGCTCCTTCAATATCAAAGCAGATGTAGGAGAGGTTCCAACCTCTATTTCAAATTCTGTCCTTGACTTTACTTTGACTTTTACAGGGACCTGCATTCCATTTAGATCCTTGGTAAGCTCGTTGATCTTTGCAACTACCTGGGCTACATTTACACCTAAGGGACCTAAAGCGGGTCCCAATGGCGGCCCAGCACTTGCTTTCCCACCAGAAACTAGTGCTTCCACTACGTTAGCCAAAGTCATTCACCTCTATGATTCTCGTTTGCTAAGCATTCGCACAGTATCGCCCCTTACCGTAATTGGAATTGGCACCATGGCCTCAAAGAGTTCCAAGGTTATCTCTTCCTTCGTTATGTCCACTCGCCTAACCCTAGCCTTCTCACCTTTAAAAGGTCCTGATATGAGTTCAACTATAGCACCCTCATTTATTCCAGTAACAACGGGCTTGGGTGTCAAGAAATGCTCAACTTCTTGTATGCTCGAAGCCCCCTTAATCACCGACCTGGCATGCGGTATTCCCTGTATGGCCTGGTCAACCACTTCCGGTGCAATGGACTCCACTAGGACATAACCTTTAAGCGTGTCGGGTACCAACAACGCTCTAATATCATGCTTATCCTTGCGTGCAATCTGTGCGATCATGTTTGCCACTGCGCGTTCTTGGTTGGCTGTAGTCTTAACAACAAAGATGCTGGTATCAGACATTCCGCAATGGTTCATGCCAGACGTATATAAAAAGGTTTGTAATACAATGGAAATCTCTTTATAGTATAAAAAGGGAGTCCCAAGATGGGTAGTACCTTAAATGAGTGGCAGAACAGATCAGTTGCGGGATCTTGTTTTGAAGATTGGCACCCCTACTAAAATAATTGAAAAACAGGCTACGCAGCATGGTGCTCTTCGAGGCAGCTCCGATATCGAACGTGCACTTTTGGGCATTGTCAAAGAGATGATCAATCGTTATGACATTCAAACGAAACTAACCCCTGAACAACTTGCGACTGTAGTAAGGCTATTTTACAAGGGCCTGAGCGACACGGAGATAGCTGAGCAGCTAGGCGACCGAGCACTCAATAAAACGGTTAGCAGAGCCAGGATAAAGCTTCATTTGTTTAGGGATTCGGATCTTAAATCCCCCTTCGACAAAAGTGAGTTCCTCGAATTATCCAGTTCTGGTAAATCGGTTAAAGAGATGGCGGAAGCCTTGGGAGTAGCTCCATCAACAATAAGCGAATATAGAAATATTTTTGATAGCCAAAAGGCCTCTGAAAATGATGGATACACAAAGCGATTCATAGAGATCCTATCCGATCAGGATGTTTCAGAACGAATGGTGGCATCCCACATCACTGAAGACGGACTTCAAGATACGATGGATACGGATTATGAGGCTGCAGAGGCGTGAGAATTCATTCAACTTATTATTAACCAAAAGAAGAGAAATTATTTAGTAGGACTAATGCAAGGCTAAAGATAATCCACTCTCCATCGACCAAAATGTCCAAACAGAAATAATTATCCGCTTCCGAAAATCTTATTATATAGAAATATCCATAAAGTATCATTAAACCATACAAGAAACGATGGGGAACATTCGTCAATATTAGCCAAAGTAGAAGCGTGGTATTAATCATAATCAAGACAGCAATTGTATATCTATTTCCAAGAAGAATGGGAATTGTCTTGATTCCACATCTTCTATCGCCATCAATGTCCCTTATGTCATAGATCACAGTGTTTATGAAGCATTTTATAAAAATAAAATAAAAAATGAAGGCGATTACTGAAAATGTTGCATTTTGTATTCCTGGAAGGAGTACAGTGACCAAAGCCCATATGAAGGCTACGAGAATATTTTTCATGAACGGCACTTCTTTGAGTCGAGGAATTCCTGGCAAGGGCTTTGATCCGTATACTGCATTTGATGCTATCGGTAAAAATATTATCGGAAGCCCAATTGGCTTGACAATAAGAATCAATAGTCCAGCAAGAAGATATGCAACAATCGAGCAAGAGTATATGAACCTACTTTTCCTCTTCAAGAACTCCGCTCTTTCTGGCATATTTGTGAGATCTTCTTTACCATCGCTCAATTTATCAAGACTGTAGATGGAGAAAACCATTAAAAAAACTGCAAAACATATTTCAAATTCAGGTGGAATTCCGAGAAAAGCATAAACAATATACGTAACACAGAATCCTGCTATGCCAATAAAGATCGAACTTACGATAAATTCAGAAGAAAGCCCACGATCTTTAGTCGTGGGATGAATTCGTACACTTCCTAGTTAAGTATATATACTTGCCAAGTCTCTATATAATTGATGGCAAAAGATAGATGGACACATAGCAATACCACAGTCTA
>JALHSR010000037.1 GCA_022865315.1 Methanotrichaceae archaeon
AGTATGGCCGAAGTGTCGAGGACCTGACTGGTGTCTTCTCTATCGAGAAGTTCATCCAGCTGTGGGGTAACTCCACTTGTGGTGCCATCAGCGTTGACTGGCTGCCCTGCGTGTAAGTAAATAAAGATCGAAAAGTAAACAGCGTGAGGCTCCAGAGTTCCTCTGGAGCTCATAAACCATTTTTTATCTATTATCTTGTATTTATTTCTTTTTCGTATTTTCTTATTCGTATATTTCTTGTTGTATCCACAACAGTTATATAAGAGGTTAGAGGTATATATCAATAAATATAGGGGGTGTATGAAAAAATGAAGGGTGTAATAGCAGCAGCGATGGTTATCGCAGCACTTCTAGTTTGTTGCGGCATTGCAGTGGCAACCCCGCCTATAGTGCCGCCAGTACAGTATGAACAATTTTGTGAGAACCAAAAAGTTTCTGGTACGGGTGTTATCGATGTGAGCACATCGATTATCGACAAGCAAATCGCTCTGGAATATTATAATATGATGACAGGCGATGGAGACTTCGAACTGGATCAGGAGCAGGTTTACTCGCAGAATTCAGACAAACTAAAAAGGAATTTGTCTTCGTTCCAGAATGGGGAAGTAAAAGCAAATTTGAATCTCTATGAGAATACCAAGATGACCTATGCCAGTAAGGATGTACCACTAGTAGGAGGAAAGTATCTGCATTCCAAGAAATTCTATGGCGGCATTGGCGCTGATGTCCAGGAGATGTTTGCAGTTAATGAGATGGAGAAGGAACAAGAAGCATTCTTCTCATCGACCCAGCCATATGATACATGGGGAAAATATGGCATACCTCCGGAGCAATTCGCTAATGTGCTGAAAGGCTATGGAAGAAATACAGAAGCTGTCGAATGGTACATGGATACTAACCCAACACACTTGATTGGCATTGATACCAAGAATACATTCAATGGTACATGGGGCACCGACGCCAAGTGGCACAGGATATTCTACAAGGATATCAAGGCCCACGAGATGTTCACTGGCAAGTTCGAGGCTGAGAAACTGCTGAAGTTCCATGAGTACCCCGTCCCCGAGAGGGAACACGCTCCGTGCGAAGGTATTGATTGCTAGGCCCTGAAGGACCTGGCACTCTCTTTTTTCAGTTTTCTAATGGCAGGGGGGGTTAGTATGCGAATAATTCTATTATTAGTGTTCATGATGGCCTTTCAAGCCGCTGCAACCGTAGAAGATACGGGAGGAGGGAAGGGGGCAGGGGTTATCTCGCCCCCATCTGTACCTTCTTTGCCATCTTCACCTCCCTGTCCAATCAATCAAGGGCATCTCATTGTTTTAATCGACCTTATCGGCCCAGAATCAGAAGAAGATAAGGGATATACAGTCCAAGGAAGACCTCTTGATTTCGTAGTAACCGCCGACAACAAAGGTCCAACAGAGGTTGAGGCCGAGCTATGCGTTTTGCCTGATAACTGTGCTCCCCAGTGGTTCAGCTGGACTACCAAGACCCTGAGTATTCCTGCGGGTGCCTCCAGATCAGAAGGTCTGCAGGTCACACCGGACGTCAATGCCGTAGCCGGTGAATATAAGTTCAAGGTGGAGGCTTCGGCCAAATGTTCTCAACCTGGAAAAGCTAATGGTTGTTTTCGAGTTCAGAACTACGATTACGCCTCTGAGACCTCCGTAAGCGGTACAGGAGATTTCCAGATGAGTAAAGATATCAGATCTATGAACTCCGGAATAAGATCGGATAAAGATCTGAATTTTTCTGGCAGTGTAGATGCACTAGTAAAGAATGAGTATCTGGTGGAACAAGCCAAAGGCCGCACACCCAACTTCCAAGAACAGGATGCAGTGGACAATTATAATTCAGTAGATGATGGAGATACTCTAAAGGGATCTGAGGTCTTCAAAAGCTCCAAAGTTTTTGGAGGAGTAGGCGCCAAAATCACCGAGACCTATGACCTAAAGCAGATGGAATACAAGATGCAGGACTTCAATCTTCACCAGACAGGTAGCTTGAAGAAGATGGCTGAGTTTAAGACCGCTGACAACTTCACCGGCTACTTCGAACTAGATGCCAAACAGTCCATACCCGGCCAAAGAAGCCAGAAAGAACAAGAAAGATATAATGGATCCTTCGAGATTGCAAGAAGATTTGTGTTCCGCGATATGCCAACATACGGCCCGATTTGTTTCGACGGCTCATGCGCCGACAAACCTGCCATCAACTTGCCATGTTTCAGCGGATCGTGCTTGACCATTCCAATACCTTATAGACCGCCGTGTTTCACCGGCTCTTGCGCAGGTTTCCTGCAGAATCTGAATAATTTCGCCAATTCAGCCTAGGCCTTCCTTATTTTATTTTTTTGAACAAAAGATGGCATATTTGTTAAGAAATCCATTTGGATTTTCCAGTGTGCGGCTCAACTAAGTTTCAATAGATACAATGACTGCATTCCAAAGAATAACGTGCTTTCGCCTGAAATTAATCGTTATTTTGATTGCAGGGATTCAGCATACTTCATTCAAAGCCATGGTTTATTAGCTTGATTATTTTGAGCTTGTTTCTAAATCGATTCAAACATCTAATCTTCATGAGACCTCAAAATTAGAGAGACAACGCCTAGCGATAAAAAGAGCATGCAGAAAACTTTCTAAATCCGGCATCAGAACAATTGAAATAAGCTCTTTTTCAAATAGATTAGTTGTACAACATCGATGCAAAAAAAAGCTACGATTAATGGTGCTTATCGATAATTGAACCACAAGTCTTCCAATTCAAAAACCAGACATTTCTAGATTATAGGATTTTATTCAGCTTGATTACAACTCAATCCTCAGATGCACTGTCGTTATCTGATTTACGAAAGATAGTGCTGAATTTCCTCCTCCTCAAGAATTATTGTCACTATATTCTCTCGCAGAAGCAATTCATCTGTCAATCATCCGGACAATATACCTCTGGTAAAATAGTTTCTATAAATATTTTTTGATGTTTAATATATTATAGAAATCTGTATATAGTATTAGGTGAGATCTTAGCTCGTAGAAACCAACCACACTTGGAGATTGATGGTTGGAAAAGATTTGTGATAAAACGCAAAAGGAGTGAAATAAGCATGAAGGGAGTAGCGATAGCATGTATATTAATAGCCGCTCTTGCAGCCATTTGTGGCTTTGCTGCGGCATTGCCCCCGATAATACCCCCTATACAGTATGAACAATTCTGTGAAGCACAGAAAGTCGCTGGTACCGGCGTAATTGACATGAGCACATCGATAATCGACAAAAAGATTGCTCTGGAATATTACAACACTTTGGCCGGAGATGGATCCATCGAATTGGATTCAGAACAAGCGTATTCACAGAATGCTGACAAACTTCAACGGGAAATATCGGCTTATCAGGGCACCGACAAGAAAAAAGACGACAGACGTGACGATGGCAAAGATAACAACGGCAATGATAACGGTGGCCCAAAAGCTAGCGAAAGCGCCCTGGCCGATGAGAACAATGGCAATAACGATGAAAATGGCGCCGACAATAATGGTGGCCGTGATGATCAGTGGAACCGCGATGACATCGAAAAGGCTAACCTAAATTTCTTCGAGAACAGCAAGATGACCTATTCAGGTGAGACACCGCTTGTAGGCGGCAAGTATCTGCATTCCAAGGCCTTCTATGGTGGCATTGGTGCTGATATTCAAGAAATGTTCGCCGTCAATGAGATGGAAAAAGAACAGCAGACTTTCTTCGTTTCAACAACGCCCTACAGCAAACTGGGTAACAAAAATCCTGAATGGTTCATAAAGAAGCTCAAGAAGGCTGGAAGAGATACGGAAAAGGTCGAGCACCTCATGGGCAACAATCCGGCCCACCTGATCGGCATCGATACCAAGAACAGTTTCGACGGTACGTGGGGCACTGATGCCAACTGGCATAAGATATTCTACAAGGATATCAAAGCCCACGAAATGTTCACCGGCAAGTTCGAAGCTGAGAAGTTGATCAAGTTCCACGAGTATCCAGTACCGGAGAAAGAGAACAAACCGTGTGAAGGCATTGATTGCTAGGGCTAAAATGCCCCTGCAACCATTTTTTTTTAAAATTTTGAAATGGAAGGGGGTTGAGAATGAAATTATTATTGACTATACTAATGGCAATCTTGATGGCATATCAAGCCGCAGCAACAGTAGAGAACCCAGGTATGACTAGCGGAACACCTGTCATGACTAGCGGAGCACCTGTCACGGGCGCCATCTGGCCTCCTTCGGTACCTTCCCTGCCTAAATCACTTCCCTGTCCCATAAATCAAGGATTTCTCGCTGTTTCAGTAGATTTGACTGGCCCGAAATCAGAAGAAGATAAAGGATACACAGTCCAAGGAAGACCTCTCGATTTCGTTGTCACCGTAGACAACAGAGGTCCAGCTGATGTTGAGACCGAGCTATGCGTCTTGCCCGAAGGTTGCGCACCCCAGTGGTTCAGCTGGACAACTAAGACACTAAGCATTCCTGCAGGCGCCTCCAGGTCGGAAGGTTTACAGGTCACGCCGGATATAAATTCCGTCGCCGGTGAATATAAGTTCGAGGTGGAGGCTTCGGCCAAATGTTCTAAACCTGGAAAAGCTAATGGTTGTTTCCGAGTTCAGAACTACGATTATGTCTCTGAAACGTATGTAAGCGGTACCGGACAATTCCAGATGAGCAAAGATGTTAGCTCCATGAACTCCGGAATAAAATCAGATAAAGATCTGAATTTTGTTGGCAGCGTAGATTCGCTAATAAAGAATGAGTACCTGGTGGAGCAGGCTAAAGGACGCACGCCCAACTTCCAGGAACAGGATGCAGTGGACAATTATAATTCGCTGGGATGGGGTACGCTACAAGGATCGGAGGTCTTCAAGAGTTCCAAAGTCTTTGGTGGAGTGGGTGCTAGGGTCAATGAGAACTATAACTTAGCGCAGATGGAGTATCAGAATCAAAATTTCAACCTTCACCAGACAGGCAGCTTGAAGAAGATGGCCGAGTTCAAGACAGCCGATAACTTTACAGGCTATCTTGCATTAGAAGCCAAACAGTCCATACCCGGCCAAAGAAGCCAGAAAGAGAAAGAAGTTTATATGGGATCTTTCGAGATTGCCCGAAGATTTGTCTTCCGTGACAACCCAACCAATAGCCAGCCATGTTCCGATGGATCATGTGCTAAACCTTCGTCTGGCATGCCATGTTTCGGTGGATCGTGTTTAACCTCGCCGCCATACTACAACCCACCATGTTTTGGCGGTCAATGCACTGGCAATCCTCCATTCAGTCCGCCATGTTCGACAGGCTCTTGTGCCGAGTTTGTGCAGAATTTGAATAATTTTGTCAAGTCGGCCTGAGCCCTATTTTTCTTTTTTTCGTCTAAATTAACTCAGAACTAAGCTATTCTTTATAAAAGAGCCAAAAGGTTGAAATAGGCCTCAACTAATCTGAACGTGGTTGTGGGGATATAGGAGAGAACGGCCTAATCCATCTGAAAGCTTTACCAAGGTTTTGCGATTGGGCTTAAAAGGAGATTAGTGTGGTATGAAATTAAAGCTAGTCGTTCTGCTCATTGTTGCTCTAGCGCTTTTGGGCTTGGCTGGAGCTGCCAATTACATGTACGAGAAGTCATCGGTAAAAGGTGTAGGGTATAGGAACTTGGAGATAGTAATATCCACCCAAACAGGCTATAATGGAGCTAAACTCGTGGAAAAGCAATCCGGTTCCGGTAATGTCATATTATCTAGGATAGAGCTTGAAGCGGAAAGGCAACCTGCAGATTTGAATTGTCCCTGGCTAACCAGCCCTATGGATTACATTAACTTCACATCAGAACAAGAGCTCGAATATATGCCAGTATCCTACCAGACAGGTACATACGACCAGAAATGGATCGACAAGCTATGCGTTCAGAATTTTAAGATAGGCGCAGTCATGACTGAGATGTATACACACGCTGAACACTTGCAGAAGACCACCGAGGTTAAGACTCGGCTTTATAATGATGGATTGCCCATCGATTGCTGCACAGGTGTACTTGAAGCCAACTTGAACAGCAACGTTATTGGCGTTGCCCATATCGGATGGCTCTCCAGGGATCCGGTAGCGGATAGCAAGAACCTGAAAGGACGTCATGCTGAGTATGGCAGAAGCATCGAGGATCTGACGGGTGTCTTCTCCATCGAGAAGTTCATCCAGCTATGGGGTAACTCGACTTGTGGAGCCATCAGCGTTGACTGGCTGCCCTGCGTCTGATAAGATTAATTTCATGCTCCAGGACTGTGATCCGGAGCTATACTTTCTATTTTAGAGAAATTTTTCGATATAATTATTTTTTCTAAAAAATTCTAATATATCGATTACTTTTGCATTAAAGAATCTATCGAAAATCTAAAAGGATTCGGCCTTAGTCACTCAAGATTCTTCGCCAATTGATGTACTCAGCTAGATCTAAGGGTAAACTCAAGCTCTAAATGATGCTTGCTAATATTAGCTTATCTTCCAGAATCTGATTCGCTTCTTATTCTGACCAATATAGATTTGATTAACCGATTGATAATTGAATATTTTTAAAAATTTGTAGATTAAAAATTCACTTCAATAATCTTCCCATCCAATATATCCTGCTCAGTTATGTTTATATTTTGCATTCTCACGCCTTTTTCATTGCCTGAAAATATCAGATAAGGCCCTAGAGCATGAGTTTCATAACGGTCCTCTGTCGAATAGGGAACTCTTATCTCAAATCGACCATCTCTGTATGACCCTTCGTTGACATAAACAAAATCCCTATCCTGATTGGATGTTAAATTCAGTAGAGCTCCAACTCGCTGGTCTGACCCTGTATTGACCTTTATTAGAACCCCAGGAACGTACTCGAAAATTTTGACTTTGCTCTTGGGAGGCTGCGTGCCTATTCGCGTGCTCGATTCATGAAGCAATCGGAAATGTCCAGCACCCGCCCCATCGAAAAGATAAAGGCGCGCTAACGTCGTGTTCAACAATTTTGGCAAGGGCATAAACGCCACACTTGAACCATATTCTTCTGTCGTAAAATAATCTGAAGGTTCCTTATTTGCCCAACGCAACATAACAGGCAACTTGGTATAGAGCATATCATAATCAATAATTATATATTTAGATCTTTTTTTATCTAATAAGGAAGTTGCCGCGTCTTCATCTTCAGATAGAAAGAACTTGAAGGAATCCCTCAAACCGACCTGAAAATTATTAGCTACAACTGGCCGTTCTGCAACTTGAATTATCCAATTTCCATAATCCCATTTGCTCATGACGCTATACTCCGGAACAGCCTTGGGGTCATCATAAAAGCTTGTAGAATTACTATTGGTCTTCAGCCAGTTCAACGAGTCATACCAATCTCCTGCTATTGAGAATGGTAGACCTTTTGCAGCATCTATGGTTTCCGCTAAAGTTGGCAAGATTAAAATTAGCAGAAGACCGATAACTAGAGCCTTTGGTAGCTTCTGCTTTTTTTCAGACATGCGCTTTTCGAGCAATTCTATGAGCTGGAAGAACAGAATGCTTATCAGAATCCCAAAGGCGATAGAGGACATGTACAAAAATCTGCTCTGACCTAGGGTTAACAGAATAGATGCAATCCCCCAAACCAGAATTAGAAGCTGACCCTTGTTGATCTCTTTACCGCTCTTTTGAAGAACGTATATGAAAGCAATTATTCCAGCCAAAGAAAATAGAAGGGTCCAGCCCAGATAGGAAAAAATCAAACTAGACGGACTAATACCACTAAACAGAGGCATAGCTTCACTAATTCCAATTCCGCCGCCGCCAAAAATGAATTCAATACCCTGTTTCACACCTATGTTTCCGATGAACAAGTCACCTTGAAGATAACCGAATAAGTAGAATATAAATATAATTATCAATATCATTGAGGGAAAAAAATACCATTTGATATTCCTTTTTGCGATTATATATGATATTATAAATAATATTATTATGGCAAAGATGGCCATGATTATTCCGAAAAATGATAAAGATAGCCATGTGGTGTTCCAGTAAGGCAGGATTAGAATTAATGCCACCACAAAAGAAGTCAAAAGCGTGCCAGGGGTCTCCTTCAGGGATGATCCGCCTCTCAGATCTAGAGTTATCTGAACGGCTGCATAAAGAAGGAATATGCCCAAATAAATAATTGTGCCGAACCAATTATAGGCGAGACCTGCTAAAAAAATTCCCGCAAATCCAGCAAAGATATACCTTTTTTCTTTTCTAGAGAACGCGAGAACCATGAATAGAAGAGAGGCCAGAAGAAATAGGACTTCTAAACTATGATGATCTGTGGCACCCACCATTGAATTAAATATGAATGACGGTGAAAGAGCAGCCAAGAAAGCCGATAAAAGTGCAATATCCCTGCCAAAAACCTCTCTAACCATAAAATAAACTACAACTATGGTTAAAATTCCAAAAACTACTGGCAGAAAGGCCGATACCATCTCTACGCCCTGCTGAGCGTGCTGACCGAGAATAAGAGATGCAGTAGCAGAAATTTGATCGTATAGGGGAGGCCACGTTATATTAAATCCGTTAGGATAATCGATATAAGTGTCAGACCAAAGAGTGTTTGGAAAATGGTTTACCATATACAGAATTCTTCGCATATGGTAATAGCTATCAAATCCTGCCAAAAGAACTCCGGTTTCACTTAATGATGGCCTCCCTGCAAGCAACCTCAACAAAAAGGCCAAAACAATGATTACCGCAAGCTCCAGCGACTCAATTCTCTTCCCACCGTCCATACGATTCAGAGTGAGTTGTTTCTTGTATTAAAGCATTGACTCTGTGATTAATCGAGCTTTAGATGTTGATCATGCTTTAGATGTTGATCATGAATTCTTATTGCATAATAGTATTGCCTATCCTATGCTAAGCTCAATAACTGCCCTTTTTCCTTGTGCCGAAAAAGGATTAAGATATGAAGGCATAACAGATACCCGTGCCCACCATCAGCCTGATCATTCCCGCCAAGAATGAAGCCGAGACCATAGGCGAAGTTATCCAGAGGGCTAAAGTTGCCTTCGAAGAGATGGGCTTAGATGGGGAAATAATAGTAGTCGATAGTTCGACTGACAATACTTCCAATATTGCAGCTTCTCTTGGCGCCAAGGTTGTAAAACCTGAGAAGTTGGGTTATGGCAATGCATACCTGACGGGATTTAAGCAATCTAGCGGAATGTATCTTGTCCTAATGGATGCCGACATGACCTACGATCCCTTTGACATGAAGAAGATCCTTTGGCCTCTTTTGAACGATCATTATGATATGGTAATGGGTTCTAGGCTGAAGGGAGAAGTTCTGCCTGGATCGATGCCGCCCCTTCACCGCTATATTGGAAATCCGTTCCTCACTTGGTTGTTGAACAAGCTCTTTGCTGCCGGAATCTCTGATGCTCACTGTGGCTTTAGGGCTATAACACGCGATGGTTTGCAAAAGCTAAATTTACGAACTGGTGGGATGGAGTTCGCATCGGAAATGGTAATTGAGGCGGCACGAAAAGGTTTAAAGATAACCGAAGTTCCCATAACTTATCACCCCCGCAAGGGTGAGTCAAAACTCAGTTCTTTCTCAGATGGCTGGAGGCATGTGCGCTTTATGATGCTCTACCGCCCTGTACCTTTCTTGCTCATTCCAGGCTTGGTGGCTTTACTAATTGGACTAGCTTTGACTTTATCAGTTCAGCTACAAGGTTGGTCCAGGATGCATTCGATGATCTTAGGAGGTCTTTTGCTCCTCATAGGCTACCAGTTATTATTAGCAGGCATATACTTCGGCGCTTTTGGCGAAGCCTACGGAATATCTGGAAATTATGGTATTGCCAAGAAACTGATGAGCTATCATTCTCTAGAGATGGAGCTAGTCATTGGCATAGTTTTTCTTGCTCTCGGAGTTATTCTTGGATTAAAAGTCTTGATGGAGTGGAGAGCCGTTGCCTTTGGATCTTTAGAAGCAATTCAGACCGCCACGATGGCCATGATACTCTCCATACTAGGAATACAGACCATTTTCTCAGGCATGTTCATCAGTCTGCTCCTATTGGGAAGCGATGAAGGAAATTGAAAGGGAACCTTAATGAAAATTGCATATATATACGACGCTGTTTATCCATACGTTAAGGGTGGAGCGGAAAAGAGGGTTTATGAACTCTCTTGGCGGTTAGCTGCTAGAGGACATGACGTTCACTGCTATGGTATCAAATGGTGGGAAGGAGAAAGGGAGATCATAAAGGAGGGCGTACATCTTCATGGCGTCTGTGCCCCTATCAGTCTATATTCCGGGGAGCGGAGGTCCATTAGAGAGGCCCTTTGGTTTGCATCTAAACTATTGTCTTCTTTATCGGATAGATTCGACATCGTAGATTGCCAGGAGTTTCCTTATTTTCCCTGCTTTTCCGCTAAGATTTTGACAAAAAGGAGAGGAGGAGAACTTTTTATTACCTGGCATGAGGTTTGGGGAGCATATTGGCAACACTACTTGGGCAGGAAAGGAGTCATCGGTGAATGGGTAGAACTGGCTACCTCAAAGCTCACGGAAAAAAATATCGTTGTTTCAGAGAAGACGCGCCGCGATTTAGAGACTATTGGCGTCGAAAATATCGAAGTTATTCCCAATGGGATCGATTTCTATAGAATAGAACAGGTCAAGGCCTCTGAAAAAGAGAGCGACATAATCTTCATTGGTCGGCTGGTGAAGCACAAGAATGTTGACTTGCTGATCAATGCCATTGCCTTAATACGACAAAGAATACCTTATGTCAGTGCCGTTATCATCGGCGGCGGCCCGGAAAAAGAACGCCTGAAAACAATTGTCAAGGAGCTCGGACTGGAAGAAAATGTGGAATTTACAGGTTTCGTAGACGACAATGATGCTCTTGCCTTGATGAAGTCTTCTAAAGTATTTGTCTCTCCTTCTGCACGAGAAGGCTTTGGTATGGCGGCTCTAGAGGCAAAAGCTTGCGGACTTCCTGTTGTTACTGTGAAACATAGGATGAACGCTGTATGTGACCTGGTGACTAAAGACACGGGTTTTATAAGCGAGCTGCAAGATGCAAACCTGGCTCAGGCAATTATGTCATCGCTCGATAGTGATGGAGCCATGAGAACGAAGTGTATACAATCCGCTAAAAAATATGATTGGGAGAAGATTTGTGATCTCGCAGAAGAGATTTACATATAAATTATATTAAATTCTGTTATTCATTAAAAAATAATTATAGATTTATATTTTATTATTTTGCGCGAGTCTCCCTATTTATGATATGGTTTGACCTTAAAGCTTTCCAACTTTGCCTGCAAAGGCGCTTAAGGCAAGCATGGAATTAAAAATATGAGTATTGTAGCTTAACGCAGAGTTTAAATATCGAAAAATCAAGTCCTATAGCTGGTGTCGAGGTAGCCTAGCCTGGTAAGGCGCAGGTTTGCTAAACCTGTGTCCCCTCGGGACTCGTGGGTTCGAATCCCACCCTCGGCGCTACGTATCGATTTTTGGGCTTATTAGCCGCTCTCACCATTTAGATAAAAGCGTTTCAAATGTATAAATTTTCCCGATGCTTTGGCAAGGGACCTGCATCCCATTAGAAAAATTTTCGAAACTTTATTGCTTAGTATTTTGGAAGAGGAGTATTTCGCCTCCTGCAAGAATCTCAATTTAATGTTTTTTAATTTAAATTATTATTAAATAGGTCAATGCACAAGAAGCCATTCGGAAGTAGATTGATTAAGTAGTCTGAAATTCAAGCTATCAAAAGTAAATTTTACTCATATTTGACTCTTTAAATTCAATAGCATTAGGCCAATTTTACTATTTTACCTCAATTTAGGGTATCCAAAATAAAAAGGTGAGAGGAAAAGAAACCTCCTTGCTCCAAAATATCTCCGTAGGTGGGAAAATTGGGTAAAACTAGTGAAATGATAAATAAAATCAATATCTTTGGCTTATATAGCACTTATAAATTGGGAGGTAAAATGGAGGTAAATCGAAGTTAAAATTTGCCCAGATATTTGAAAAAGAAATGAAGCATAGGTAATAAGTCTTCTAATTTTTTATGATCCTCTGCGAAAACTGACATTTTTTAGTCTTGTACAATTGAAAGCTAGAAATAATTTAATTCCTAATACTTCTGAAAGGAGTGTAAAAACTGCGTCCATCAACATCTTGCTCAAATCATTGTTGTGATGAATTCTATGAGCATTACCAGGCCGATCATGAATGTGGAAGTCTATTTCTGCGCCCTAAATGCCACTGGTGGATGCGTGGATTTTATGTGAGCTCTGTATATTTCTTGGATCCTTTTGATTTCTCGGCTGGATATCTCGCATGACTCTATTCCAATTTTCTTTGTGGCTGTATCAATTCGCCAAATGATTTGGTTAAAAAGATCGATAATGGTTATGTTTCTGGGATTGCATGGAAGGATAATTCCCATATATTCTTTTTGTATTTTTGTTTCCACTTACATCATAGGCGTGTAAGCGCTTTAATTTTATCTCCGAAAAAGGGCCGATTTTGGATGTTCCTAGACGATAATTTGAATAATCTTGGAAAGGAGCACGTTATTATTGTCGCAGGATTGATTTAATTGTATAATGAAAGTTCTGACTTTTTATATCACGAAAAAGAAGTGAATTCATTTTATGACCTTTTTAATTCCTGCGGGATATCACTTAGCCCCCAGATGATTGTATTGGATGTTGGGGCTGGCCTTGGAATGCATGCCGCGTATCTAGCCCAAAAATTCTCGGAAGTATATTGCGCTGATATAATAAATTATTCTACTCTATATGATAGAGCTCTTATCAAGCTCCTTGAAGAGAAATATCGTCGAAATAATTTGTCCGTTCCTATGGAAAGAATCCGTTTCTTTGAAACAGATGCAACTAATCTATTTTTCGAGAATGATTTCTTTGATCTATCAATATCAATAAATTCTCTTGAACACATTTCGGATCCGCATCAAGCATTAGCGGAGATGTTGCGCGTAACCAAACCAGGTGGATATATCTACATCTCATTCGATCCTATATGGACAGCCGATTCTGGAAGCCATTTCTTTCATCTAGTGCCCCAACCTTGGGAACACCTTCTTCTGAACAAAGAACAATTCATTGCCAAAATGGTATGTAGTGGTGCAAGCAATGACGATGTGAAAGATTTTAGTGAAGGAATCAATAGGTTTCGTCTAAGCCAATATGAAAACATCATTGAAGAGTTGCTCAGAAATAGAAAAGCAATTTTAGAATATAAAGATCGATATGTTGGTACCATAGAGCCGGACCATATGTATCATCCAAATTATGAACGAGCCATTTCTATAGATTTCGGACGCCTGGAACTTCTAGTTCGTAGATTGCGATTTATCTTGAGCAAACCTAGTCATTCATTCAATAGAAAAGCGATCTTTTGGCATCATAGCCACTTATTTCGAAACAAAATTCATCAGATCATTGCGGAGATATTAGTAAGAAGAGATATAGCTAGGCTTGAACTGATTCGATTAAGAAATAGAAAACAATTCTGATATCAAAATGCCGCTAAAGCATGGGCATGATTATTAGCTCCCTTTGGCTTGATTGCAGGGCTATATTTTTTTGGGATACGGCATTAGGGAATATCACAAATCTATTGATCTGAGAGTTCGTGATTGATATTTCAGAGTCGACGACTAGCTTTCCATCCTCTTTGGGTAGTTTGAGGCTGCTGATGTCCAGATTGCCTTCCATGATATAGCCGTCATGCTCCATAGCCCCCCCCTTTCTCGATCTTGACGAGAATCTCGCTTGCTGCTATTGTCTCCTTGTAGCTTCTCTCATCAGCCACAAAGTCACTTCCAGAACTGCCACCAGCACTTGGCCTCTTCCTGGCTTGGAAGGAGCGGCGACGTGATTTCTGCTGATCGAGTGAGCTGCACGGACCCGTCCTTCTCTTTCTCCAACATCAAGACCCAGACAGCGCTCATATTATCCATAAACCAGAACTTTGACTCATATACCATGTCGACCACAGCGACATAGGTTTCAGGCCTAAATCCAGCAAAATCAAGCACCAGATCTATTTCAGCGCAATCACCCGGATGAATTTCATTTGGAAGCTCCGAGCGATATTCGCAGACCGGCTGCGCCAGAAATCCTTTTTTCTCAAACAGCCTTGCCCCCAGAACCACTCTCTCCGTCGTTTTTTCTTTCATCCATGAATGTGAACCTTTATTGCGGACCCGTGCAAGAAGCTTCATACACTCGGTTTGGCTGCTGCATACAGGCTCCAAGGACTCGATATGAGATTTATACTCAGCTGGGTTGGGAATAAGCCTTGGGATCGCTTCTGGATCCGGCTTATCTTTGAATATGGTAGCATATTTGCAGGGGGATTGTCTACATGCGGTGGGGAGCCTTCCCTCATAAAGCATTCTACGCACACCTTGGATTGCCTTACCGTTCCAGATCTGCTCGCAGCTTTGATCTCTTAGATTTCCAAGTATCTCCTCGGACAAACAACAATATCGGACACTACCGTCTACATCGACAAGCATCATGCTCCAAGGATTTTCGCAGAGTGGAATCCGGTAGTTCTCAGTTATAACAGGTCGAGTAATAGGAACTGACATAGTGTCTAATGCTTCTTTTTCAACCGAACAAGGCTCTCTATACCAATCTCCCCAAGATCCTTGAGCTCATCAAAATAAACAGGAATCCCAAGTTCACCAGCTCTAACCTTCACGCGATTTATTACCTGAGCTACAATGTTGTTTGGAATATTTTCGAGACATTGTTCGCTATAGTTAAAAACCCAATCTCCGCGTGTTGTTTCCCATTTAAGACGATCTTCTGTAGTATTAAGCTTTTGGAAACGTACGCCATCAACTCCAAGATCATGTCCCAGCTTAACAAACTCTTCTGCCTCAGAAAGGTTTGTCACCGAAAGGGTCATATTGATCCATACTTTTGGTGTCTTTCGAGTTTGGCGGTTTCTTTCATCAACAAAATTGCGAATATTCTCAACTACACGATTAAAATTTGCTCCTCGGATTTTATAATAAGTTTCCTTGGTAGCGGCATCTAAAGATATACTCACATTTAGCAAACCAGCACTGGTTGCCGATGCCAACAATACCTGGGTTTTCTTTTCATCCAGCAAGGTTCCGTTGGTAACAAAATTGAAGCCATGATCTCCTGAACTCAATATTTCTAGAAAATTCATAAAAGGTAGACTGCCAAGTGGTTCCCCTACACCATTAATTTCAACGAAGTCAGCCCTACGGAGATAAGATTCTAATTTTTTGATGACTTCTATGTCCATGTCCACGCTTTTCCAATCCGGTACGTTAGCATGATGGCACATAACACATTTAAGGTTGCAGGCACTAGTTATTATCACACAGATCCCTCTTGGACTACCGCAAACCTGAGTTCTTCCAACAAGAAAATCTGCCCTATTTTCGAATGCATTTTTACAGGAAGTGATTAAACTATCGAAATCTTCCACCAATCTCACCATAAAGGATTCACCCTTTACCCCCCGACTATTAAAATTATTGTTATAATCCGGAAATTCCTCTTCAGAAATTCAAGGCAAAAGGGTCGAATAATTGCGTTTTTCTGACAGAAGTCTACCGGGTCATTTACAATACAGATATCTGCATCTTCATCAAAGTCTAATATCTGGATGTGAGTTTTATGTATCCGATGCTCAGTTTAGCTTACATAGTTGCTGCCATAGAGGCATATATCTTTCTTAACGAAAACATAACAGTTCTGCGCTGGGCAAGAATAATATTGATTGTTATAAGATGCTTGATGATATCCAGATCATGAAATCATGCCATGCTCGATGCAGATAACAAAATTGTGCTTCCAATTTCATATCTATCTTTTAATGGATCGCATAAGGATTTTTTTTTATCAATTTTATAATTATATTCGAGATAAGGTCAATGCACTGGATTTATCGAAGTTGATGTAAATTTCTCGCTCATTAACAATCTAGACAAGATTATTTTTAATATCATCTCGCTCATTGGTTTTGCATATATTAAGTTGATACGTTTGTCATATTTGGAATTATCATTCATTCGCCGCCAGCTTTCTTCGATGACTGCGGAGAACGTTTAGCTACGTTTCTTGTTAGACTTATTTCTATAAAAATCAATTCTCGCGTGGGATCGATCCATTCCCGGAAGAATTTTGCCAAGATTCTGATCATGTCTTCTACTTTCGAGGAAGGGCAAGGAGATTCGCCCAGACTGATGGCAAGACATGGCAAAAGATGAAGAATCAGACTTTGTAGGCGTTTTCATGATCCATCCCAAAAAAAGGCGGTTGGGGCATCACTGAGGAAACATTGGAATGCCTGGAAAGGATATTCCTAAAGTCCCGGCAGTTGGCAAAGATGCGACTCAACTAGGAACAACTCATGGATTTTGAGCGATAAGAACTTTAAGAACTAGAGGGCTTAACTGGATCACCCTTTGGAGAAAAAATACTTGTGAGAGATATTGTCATTATCACAGATTCAAACTCAGGATTAAGAGGCGAACTGGGAGAGAACTGGCATGGTATTGAGAATTGGGATTCTAATATAATTGCCCGATGGATGATAAACGACGCTGCTATTTGTATTATTTCCGATATAGATCAAAGTGTCGACTTATCATTAAGGGCTGCAAGTTTCTATAAAGACCGGATATTAAAAATATATTTGAATGAAGTCCCTGTACATAAGGAAGTCGTATCCCCTCATGACGGGCAAATATTTCAAAGGATAAGACTTCCACTCTCTCTCAAGAAAGGAGAAAATGTTCTGATTTTTCATAGTCTTGAAGAGCCACAACGACCGTTAGATATAGTGGATTTAAAGAGCACCGATAACCGCTGGCTTAGCTTGGCATCCCATAATATTCGTCTAATTTCAAAGAAAAAATTCAATCCAGAGGATTTTCCATCTAGAATTAATTTGGGATGTGGATTCGACATTTTACCAGGATATTTAAATGTGGATATTCAGGAATCTTTTGATCCAGATCTCGTATCGGATATGACCAAACTTGAACAGCTACCATCAGAATATTATGAAGAAATATTGGCAAAGGACTGTTTAGAGCACCTGCCTCGCTCAAAAGTGAAACCAGCGCTCGAAGAATGGTATCGCCTCCTTAAGAAAGGAGGATTGCTAAAGATCCGCGTTCCTAGCTTGATCAATCTTCTCAGGAATCTTGAAAACGCTTCATCTATTGATAAGAAGGAATTTTGGATAAAGTGCCTATACGGTACTCAAGCATTTGAAGGGGATTACCATCTTTCAGGATTTACAAAAGACCTGCTCAGAAATTATCTTTCAGAAGCGGGATTCATAAATATAAAATTGAAATTAGAGAATGGTTGGCTCCTCGAAGGGAGTTCGGAAAAGAATAACGCATTATCAACATCCAAACGTTCATTGTTTCCTTTTGATTTATTCAATCGATATCGTTGAACTATTTTTATCTCATGATTTCGTTTATTTTTCAGCCTTTTGAAACCTAGTCAGCCAGGATTTCAGTAATTTGGCCACTAATCAAGTTTTATAGGATTTAAAAATTTTAAAAATTCAAAAACCTGCATAAATAAACTTGGTCACCCTAACTGGCCAAGACCAATAGATCACATTTATAGCAATTACCATATATATAAACCAATAAATAGGTTTCATTGAACCAATGAAACAAACCCAGTCATTGTTTGCAATTTTATCTCTAGATAGAATAAATATAGATACCGCTAATAATCCAATTATAAAATAAAAAAAATTTAGACCTGTTGGAACGAGAAACATTCTTAGACAATATATAAGATTATCTAAATTGTTTACCCTAAATATAAGCCAACCTAAGAATACAAAATATTGAGTTAATAACATTATAATTATGAGAAATATCCGTCTATTTGGGATCGGTAATAACCTATGAAGGCATAAAAGACAGCCATGATACCCGCCCCATATGAGAAAATTCCATGTGGCCCCATGCCATAGACCACATAGAACCATGGTTACGATCAAATTGAGGTATGTTCTCAATGTACCTTTGCGATTGCCACCAAGGGGAATGTAAAGATAGTCTCTGAGAAAAGTTGACAATGAAATATTCCAACGGCGCCAGAAATCCGATGGATTCATTGCAAAATAAGGATTATTAAAGTTCATTGAGAACTTGAATCCCAATATCATGGCAGTACCTATGGCAATATCGCTATAACCTGCAAAATCGAAATATAGCTGAATGCCAAATGCCAGAGTTCCAAGGATAATTGCCTGTGAACCGAACTTTGTGGGATCAGAAAATATTGCGTCAACAAAGGGCGCGAGATTATCTGCAATCAATAGTTTCAAAATAAGCCCAATAGTTATGAGGGTTAATCCTAGCTGCAAATCTTTCGATGTAATAACGATACGGCTCTTAATCTGATTGAGGAAATCCACAGCCCTGAGAATCGGCCCAGAAGTTATAACAGGAAAGAAGCTGACGAATAAAGCATATTCTATCAAAGAGTTCGTTGGCCGCAATTTGCCGCGGTAAATATCAAATACATAGCTTAAGGCCATAAATGTGAAATAAGATAGGCCTAGGGCTAAAAATGTGAAAATGGATACGCCCTGCAATGCTAAGAAACCAGAATATTTAAAAAAAGATAATTGGCCTAAACAACCTAGCAATGCCAATACCAGATACAACTTTCTATTATTTTTGTCATAAATCAGGCGTCCGCAATAGAAAGTCAGAACAGTAACAAATACTAAAGAGAACACGAGATAACTATTTGATACTATATATAAAATATAGCTTGAAACAAGTAAAAATACTATTTGCCTTTCACGTGATATCAATGGGATAATAATTAATAAAAATAAAAGAATGAGATAGTAATTTATCTCATTTGGGAGCATTTGTTACCTCATATCGAATAATTTCTGCTACTTCTTTTGTAAGATTTTGCCTGCCATAATAATTGATATGGCCGTAGTCAAAAAATTCAAGGTCCGAACAAAACGAATCAAGGTTGTAATAAGAACATCCCGTTTCATTCATCAAATTTGAATAATTATTTTTTGATTCATTGCTTATCGTACGCAAATAATCGGGGTGATAGGGCATATTAATTATTATCACATGAATCCCCTGGCCTTTTAAATAGCGGGTCATATATAGAAAAGCCTTTTTTTGAATGTTATTATCTTCAATTATTTCGCAGTTTGGTGTATCTTGAGGCTTTTTTATCCAATATACGGGCCAAACTTCCCTATTAAAATTAGTTATTCTCGGCATTGCGGAGTTATTTATAGAAAGTGCCTCGTATATCCTGAATTGAAGACTTGGGATTAAATACCTTTTTTTATAAAAAAATAAATTTAGAGAATCTTTCTGAATCAGATCCAATTGAGTTTTGTTGAAAAGCGATCTTGTATAGGGATCTAAAATTGTCTTATCTGCGACAAGAGAATAGCGATCTTCAAGTTGTGGATAGAAGCCCCAGCTGGGAGTCCAATATAGAGTGCTAAACCATCTATATTGAGGACAAAAAACGATAATCTTTGGCTTGGATCTAGCCATATGAGCTAGCTCTACTATCCTAACATATGGATTGTCACCCGCATAATGCAAATTGTATACTTTAAAAGATTCATTATTTTTTTTCAGATAATCCCCAGTAGCAAGAGGATCAATGCCCATTTGTGCCAAACTATCTCCTAATATATATATTTTGTTTACCTCATTATTATTTTCATAAAAATCAAAAAGATTAATGCTCCAATTAGTTGCCTTAAGATAAGGATCTATAACTGTATTGGTCAATAGAAGAATCATGATGATGGAACAAAAGATGGAAGCAATAATCGCCGCCAGCACAGGATTTCGCACGAAAAACAAAGGGCAGACTTAATATTTAGGTTTATTCGCCAATTCTCAGGAATCTTTAAAGCAAGCCTGATTGTTGAAGAATGAATATTGCCTTAGAAAGGAAATCAACTAAGGGAAAGTGCTTTCTTCTCATAAGCCAGAGTTCTTATAAGAATGTAAATTAATTTCTGGCTGCATCACACATATAACTCTTAAAATAGCTTATAGCCAATTTTCGGAGTAAATCTGAATAAAAACATGTGCTTTTGGTCAACTTTCCAAGATACGGTCTCCCGCCGAGCCTGTTTGCTGCTAGCTCCAGATGATAGCTAGGAAATGCTAAATATTCCCTAGAAACTGATACATCCTGTAATTCAGAATTAACTTGGAGACGAGCTTGAGCAGATGGTCTTGATTTGTAGAGAAGCCTTCAATGAGGTTTGTGTTCTAGCCAATGGCAATGTCGTATGCAGCTGCGTCGACGCGAATGGATCGTATATTCTTGGAAACGTTAAAGATAGCAAAATCTATGATATTTTTCGAGGCGATAGTTATGCCAATCTGAGAAGACAGCTGATATCCTCTGGGCAAGACATCTATTGCCCGTTTCTGCAACTCGATTGTTGTTTCAAATCTATTCCCGCTCAAAATATGATTGTTGAAGAAACAAATCTTGTTATTGATAAGATCCGTCTCGAGATCATTTCTTACTGCAACCTAAGATGCCCGTCCTGCCCAGTTCCTACTTGGATAAAGGTTGAAAAACATCCCCGCTTGGACCGACTTCCCATTGATGTCATAAGAGAGATACTAATCGATACGAGGGATTCACTCAAGCAAATATGGCTCTATAATTACTGGGAACCTTTTTTGGATAAGCGATTTCTCGATATACTAAGGCTGGCAAGGGAACTGGTGCCGCAGGCGTATCTCTACACGCATACAAATGGTACGATTATGCCTGATGGCTGGATTGAGCAAATTGTTAGAGATGATTTATTGGATGGCATATCTTTTTCCATAGATGGAGCCTCGCAGGAGTCTTATAGCAGATATCGCGTCGGCGGCAGATTTGACATCGCCTTCAATAATATGTTATATTTTTCGGAAAATAAAAGAAGATTAACTCGAACTCGGCCCGATATCACCTTGAGTCGTATATTATTCTCTAAAAAACTAATAGTTCAGAGAGCTGACAATAATTTGTTCGTTAATCTCCTCGATTTCATGAAAACCAAGAAACAATTCGGGTTCTTGAGGCCTTATATTGTCTGGCAATACATATTATTTGAGTGGAATGATTCAGATGAAGAAATCCATCGAGCCCAGAAGTTAGCCCGGGAACATGGAATAACGATTCAGTGGATAGTCACCCATACAGATGGCAAATCTCAGAAGTATTTAGCTGGCTCAGAAAAATATCAGAGGCTTCAGGGAATAAAGCATTATTCTGCAGACGTTCTGGCGAAACAGGTCGTCCCAAAAAATCCATCCAAAGCATCAAAATTAATAAAATAATTTCAAAGGATTTTGGAATAGGGTAGAGCATTGACTCTTTCATCAGCCGCGGATATGCAAGTACAATAGATTATATGGCTTTCAACCTGAAATATTCGTTTGCCATATCTGGAAATTTACGGCAGAAAGGTTGATTGCAAAAACTAAGAAAGACAATTGCCATGATAACGACCTTGGCCATGCAGATATTAGTTGCTGCGTGTCAACTACCACGGCCTGAAGGCCGTGGCTTGTAGCTAGTGGTTAGCCCGCTACGATTGGCTGGTTGACAGGCAGCCTGATACGATCAGATCTACTGAAGGTGGCGATGTTTCTGGATGCATTCAAATCCGCGTCGATCTGGAAGCCACAGCTTTTGCATTTGAAAGTTCTACCGTTGCGGTTTTCCTTCTTCTGAAATCCACATCTGGAACAGGTGCGAGAAGTATATCTTGGATCTATGACCA
>JALHSR010000038.1 GCA_022865315.1 Methanotrichaceae archaeon
CGAGGTTCGGTCTAAAAGCTTCCCAATTTATCCTATTCCCGACCTCAACTAATTGGTCGCCCAATTCTTTAACTCGTTCATATTCCTGCCTGATGGCAAAATCGGTGAGATTTCTCATGAGACTATTGTATGGTATTAATATTATTTATATATTTCTATTAAATTTGGTTTTTCGGAGTTCTCATAAGAGTTCTTTTTTATATGCACCGTTAATAGATAGTTCAACAAATTCAATCGTCATTAAGCGAACTTGATTTCGCAATCAGCAGGAATTTATTAAAAGAATCCTATTAAGTTTTCAATTGATTTTAATATAGTCTTCTCGAATCGTTTTTATATTGGATCGACAAATACCGAAAAGGTGTTAATTCCTTGAAAGCAACTTCATTCGTGTTGATCCTCGCATTTAGCATTATTACCATATCTGGTTCAGCACAAGTAGATGTGACGAAATCCTTCTTTCCCTCAGGAACCATGGGAGACTGGGGGGATGTTGCTCTCGACGAGGCATCTAGAGAAAATCCACAATCCGGGCCTGATTGCATCAAAATAATATATTCGGCAGCCCAATCGCAAGGACAACGTTTTGCAGGCATTTGTTGGCAATATCCTGACTCAAACACGGGCAACGAACCGGGTCGAGAACTATCAAACGTAACACACCTCAGTTTTTGGGCCAGGGGATCTCTGGGTGACGAAATAGTGGAGTTCAGCGCAGGTGGCGGACCATCTGATTCATCCCCTAAAATTTCCACTGGACCGATTAAATTATCAAGCAAATGGCAACAACATACTTTGGGCTTATCTGGACAAGATTTAAGTAGCGTTGCAACTGGATTTTGCTGGATCGCCAACAAGAACCAGAATCCAACGGGTTTCGCTATTTATCTGGATAACATATTCTACGAATGATTCCGACTTACACACATTGATGACCATGCTCAAAAACTATGACAAAATAGTGCCAATCATTGTAGCATTAGCCTCGGTGCTATTAGGATTATACAATACATGGGCTATCCAGAATCCGCCTGACTCTTCAGACCTAGTTAGCAAAGGTAATCAATATTTTACCATGGGAGATTATAGAAAAGCTATAAATTTTTATGAGAAAGCCTTAAGGCTGCACAGTTCTTATGGGAATGCCCTGAAATACAAAGGTTTAGCGCTATTCAATTTAGGTCTCAATAATGAAAACATGAGCGTGAAGATTATTAGTGCATCCCCCTATGATTCACCATGTATATATGCTGAGGATCTAATCGATTATTATAATAGCTCTTTCTATCAACCAGATACAACAAGCAGAACCTACTTCGAAGGCAGCTATCAATACTTGAAAGACGCATCCTATAATAACCCGACCGACCTGGAGGCCTTGCTTTTCGGCGGCATAGCAAGTCTATATCTATCTCCGTCGCCCAGTTATGATCCAATAAAAGATTTTGATCGGACTTTAAGAGCAGTGGAAGATACGTCATATATGCAGAAGTCTCTGCAGGTAAGGACTGTAAAAAGTGCAGCTTGGTATGGCAAAGGCGTTGCCTGCTTAAAGATGGATGATAAGGAAGAGGCTGATAAATGTTTCAAGATCGCTCTTGCCAACTCCCAGAAACAAACCGCTGAATAATGAATTGCTTGCAAGTTCAATTTTGCAGACTGTCTTTTATCATAGCAAATATTTAAAATCTAAATCCCAATCTATAAAACGATGTTCTTCCAAATTCTGGATGCCAATTATATTTACGACACGAATGGCAATCCTTTGGTCCAGCTCTTCGGGACGACTCTCGAAGGCAAGACTGTTACCTGTCGTGTGGCTGGATTTAGGCCGTACTTCTATGCAGGCGTCCAAGAGAGGTTCGAAGAAGATACGATTAATACCCTGAACAAGATGGGAACGGAGGTTCAGGTCGTAGAACTCTTTGAGCCAATAGGTTTTCAGGTTTCACCTTCAAAAATGGCGAAGATCTCTACAAAAGATCCTAAAGAAGTGAGGACTCTTAGGGAGAAAGTATTGGAACTCCCTGGGATCAATGCCGTCTATGAGTCCGATATATTATTTAAAAACAGAGTTCTAATCGACAGCGGGCTCGGTGGGATGGCTTGGTGTGAAACCATACTTCCTGATTGGCTTACCAACCAAAATGGACCTATAATTGATAAGAGAGAGCTTATTCCAGTTAAGATAGAGGCCAACGCTCCTCTCAGATATATGGCCTTCGACATTGAATGTCTGCCAAACCATGGGGAGATGCCCAATCCAGAAATTTCTCCAATTATCCTAATTAGCGTGGCGTTCCATCCAGAGCATCGAGGTCTAAAAAATTTGGTGTTTGTTGGCAAAAAAATCGATTGCCAACGAGATGATATTCAAATTTGCGAAAATGAAATAGATCTTTTTCACGCTTTCGTCTCCATTTTTAGGGATTTCAATCCAGATATCATAGTTGGCTATAATTCCAATGAATTCGATTTCAATTATCTCGATAAGAGAGGGAAAGCGATCCAAGTCAATTTGAGAGTAGGCAGAGATGGCAGTCTATGTTACATTCGCAAGATCGGAAACTTGACGAATGTTTCAATTACTGGAAGAGTAGTGGTAGACCTTCTGCCTATCATTCGTTCTTCATATAGTTTAAAACAATACACATTAAGGAATGCGGCAGCTGAACTATTAGGAATGGAGAAATATGAGGTAGACCCAAAGGAGATCGAAACCTTATGGAGAGAAGGCGGCGAAGGTCTAAGGCGTCTAATAAGTTATGCCCGCAGAGATGCCGAACTCGCCTTAAGACTTCTACTTGATTTGAGGATTATGGATAAGTTCACCGCCTTATCCAGGGCTAGTGGTTCGCTCTTGCAGGATGTGGCAAATGGCGGGCAAAGCGGAATGGTTGAAAGCCTGCTTTTCCGCCGTTTTCGCGAGAAGAATCGTGTCGTTCCCCCAAAACCAGATTCAGTAACCTCTGATGACCGGTATTTTGAGAATGATGATCTGAAAGGCGGTGCTGTACTCTCACCTGAGAAAGGCCTGCAAGAAATTATCGTAATTCTTGACTACAAATCGCTCTACCCTACAATTATGATGGCCCACAACATCTGCTATTCAACAGTCATCACTAAAACGGTCCCAGAGGAAAATCACATAATTAGGGCTCCCTCGGGAGGAAAGTTCGTGACTCAGGAGATCTTCCCTGGCATTGTCCCCGCAGTACTTCGAGAGCTTCTTGATGAGAGAACAGAGACGAAACGATTAATGAAACAAGCCACCGAGGAGGAACGAAAATTCCTAGATGCTAAACAGTATGCCATGAAGATCTTGCTCAACAGTTTTTACGGTTATTCAGGTTATGCGAGGGCCAGGTTATACAGCCTGGCTGTGGCCAATGCTGTAACTAGCTTTGGCAGAGAGAATATTTTGAAGACAAAGCAGCTGATCGACAATATTGGCTCGATCTATATGGCGGATGAAAAGGCATTTTTTGAGAATGAGCTAGCCGACCGACAAAAATCGCAACGATTCGATTTATCCGTAGTATACGGGGACACGGATAGTGTCTTCGTGAGGATCAAACCTTTCGGACATGACACTGAAGTCACCCTCAAAACCGCTGAACTTATTGGCAGGAAGATTGCGGAAACGGTCTCATCCAGCCTGCCTAAGCCCATGGAATTAGTGTTTGAGGGGTTCGCAAGAAGAGCTATATTCTTGGCTAAGAAACGCTATGCTTTATGGCTATTTGAACCAATCGGCGAAACTTGGAACGATCGAATAAGAGTGAAAGGTATGGAGACAGTGCGCCGCGATTGGTGTGACCTAACTTCGAAAACCTTGAAGAAATGTCTCGAATTAGTATTAAAGGAAGGCAAGGTGGATGAAGCTGTAACTAACGTCCGCTTCATAATAAATAGGTTGCAGGATATCGATTTAACAAAGGATTCTGAGATCTTAGGGGACTTGACACTAACCAGAAGGTACACTAAGAGCACTGCATCTTACAAGAACAAGCAGCCGCACATCCAGTTAGTAGAGAAGATTAAGAAGCGAGGAGGGCCAGTGCCCGGGATAGGCGAAAGGGTGCCATTTGTCGTTATAAAAGACAATAAAGGCCGGAGAAATAAAGGACTTTTTGTTGATAGAGCTGAGGATCCGCAATATGTCCTAGAGAATAACCTTCCCCTAGACACAGAATACTACATTGAAAAACAAATCCTCTCGCCTGTCCTAAGAATATTCGAGACATTTGGAGTAACCAGGGATAATCTGTGGAAAGAACGCAGACAACGTAGCCTTTTATGCTTTAATGAAGGATCTAAATCCAATGAGCAGAAATCGCTTTTAGATTATTAGTTGATATTTATCAATAGAAAACGATTAGGAATTACGGCAGTTGTCACCCGATAAATCCTTCATTTACTACAGCCCAGAAACCTTTGCTATAAAGCTTTAGTTATTTTAAAAAGATTGATTAAATTTGAGATGATAGAATAATTCGGGGGAGAAATATAGCAAATTGACTAAATTACCCAAAGAAATTTGAATTAGTTTGAAAGCTCGCCGAAGGATTATTACACAATTCAAATCTATAAGATTATTCAAGCTTGATTATTTCAACCAAAGCTCTGTCTTTCCATAAATCGGATCTGTCACGAATGTCCTAGCGAAACCGTAGTGCATTAGGATCTGCTCCATAGCACCTAATGGCGTTCGTACGGCTATCTCCGCACCTAAATCCCAGATGGCTTTGAATAAATCTCTAAGATAGCCTTTCCGTCTATCTGTGCACTCCAAAGCGTTGATAATGATACGATTGCCCTCGCCCCACAGGTAACTACATGATAAGAATCTGCTGGAAATGAACTTGATTTCCTTTGCAAAATCACTATCTAATTCAATCAAACCTTGCGGGATCTCATGCGAAGCATGCTCCATTTTTGAGTCATGCCTAATGCCACTTCCTAGTATGACTGGCATGCCTAGAATGGCGCTCATAATCATCTTACTTCCTCCATTCTCAAATTACCATTTATTATTAATTGTTAATGATGATATGTTAATCTGATGGTTGCAGTCGAAAATTTTTGAAAGTCTTCCTACAAAGCTGATTATAGATGTTATTTGGAAATACAAGGTGCTCCCATGAAATCTTCTGATAGATTTTTTTTGAGAGCTAATGATATCTTTAAATCAAAATTTTTGGAGACTAAAAGCATCGCTAAATATAAATTGCACTAGCCAAGAAATCAGTGCTATCGATTATTGATTTGCAGATTCTCATCCGTCCACCCTGCAAGAACAAATCTTAATTAAACTATTTGATTTAAAATAATAACGATATTTTATAGTGAAGGGGTAGGAATATATTAACTGTCGAAGACAATGGGGCTCATATGAAGCTCAATATTATCACAGTTATGGCATTGTCAGCAATATTCATCTCGACCGCAATGGGAGATTACACTTCTGATTACTGGTTTACCCAAGCCCATCAACTCTCCCAAAATGGCAGCTACGATAAGGCCGTTGCTTGCTACGATAAGGCCTTAGAATTAGATCCTCCAAATACCACTCTTTTAAATGGCAAAGGACAAACCCTTGCTAACCTTGGCAAATTCAATGAAGCCATAAACAGTCTAGACCAAGCCATTCAGTTGAATTCATCCAATGCAGAGTCCTGGAACCTCAAAGGTCTCATCCTATTTATGGGCCTTGAAAATTTTAATGATGGAATTATAAATATCGATAAAGCTCTGGATCTTGATCCAATATACTATGATGCCTGGATTAATAAAGGCATGGCTCTGGCCAATATTGGCAAACTTGATGAATCAATAGAGACCTTCGATAAGGCAATCATGATAAATCCTCAAGACCCAACGGGGTGGAATAATAAGGGAGTTGTTCTTCGTTCACAGGGGAAATATCAAGATGCTTTAAAAAGCTTGAATAAGGCCATTGAGCTGGATCCCTCCTACGAAATCGCCCTGAAGAATAGAGAACTAACTCTGCAGGATCTCGACAAGAGTCAGAATGAAGCCGATTTCTACGAACTAGATAATATGTTATACAAGTCTATGCAGGAGCAAGGGGCCTTCTATCAGTGATGACGAGATTTCAGATTTCGATATTTGCCGAATTTTGAAATTATCTATTTTATCGCCACTTACTACAATAGATGGGTTTGATTAAATTACAATAATAGTATTTTATTAATTAATAAGATCATTTTAAATCTAACTATAGATTGTGATATTTAAACTGATAATATCATTCAGCGCTTAATATCATTATTAAATTTTCATTATATCTAAAGGAGCTTACATCCCAAAGAACTGATCTATCTTTCTTAAAAATTTTTATAAAATAATTGTTTTTTGAAGCAATTCCAAAAATAAATTTAAGATTTTTCCAATTTTAATCGAGGAATAAAGATGATTTAACCTTACACTATATATATTTTTTATTTTAAAAATAAATTATTCAAAAACAAAAGGTTTTACATTAACATATAACCGATAAGTATTTTAAGAATAATACTTTAATACATGTTTAGGAGGAGCTTCCTTGAAGTCTCAACTATTAAAAATTATGTTTGGATTGATATTGTTTTTAGTATTGGTATCTGCAATTGCCATTGAGGAAACCAGTTCAGATGAATTAGATAAAGCTGAAGCCGTAAATGTCACAGACACTAACTTGAGTGACAATGTTTTAAATTCCTTCAACGGTAGTTTAGATGCCGATTCTGGAATGAATGTAACTACCACTCTGAATGCCACTAAAATTAGCTCTACCAATAAGACGACAATTGCTCCAAATGCAACTGAAACTGATAATATGTCGATAAATGCATCAGCCTGGAATGCCACAGATATTGTAACTACAGCTGCCAATTTTGAAATCGACAATATTGCCCTCGAGAACATGACTGAGGAAGAAATTCCTTTTGAACTTCCATTCAGTTCAGGTGTTTCACTTTCTATCAAAGCTAAAGATCCGATAGATTTCAAAAAGCTGGCTACATTCGTAGATAAGCAAGGTTACGACGTTGTAAAGCAGGATAAAAAACATGTAATCTGGATCTTTAATGGTAGCACAGAAAACACCGCTTACGTCTATAATGACGGAATAATTATCGTCACCAGTACAGAAGGATTCAATCTAACAACCAAAGAAAAGCTTATGAACGACCTACTAAGGATAATGTTAAACCTCAGATTTGCAGGGAATGATATCCCGGACAAAGATATGGGGGCAGCGCTCCAGACGGCAAATTTCTATACTGAAGAAGAAGGAATTTATCACATCTTGAACCATGATTTCAATCGCGATTTCGATCTAACATTATCGGTACCTATGACTAATGTCAAAGAAGCGAGATTGAAGAGTTTGGGTGAAGACTGCTGCCAAGATTCTCTTTGTCTTCAAAAGGCACAGAAGTATTACATTGACGGTCAATTGATATCTGAATGCGGCAGTTATGAGGATAAATGCTGCAATGTTGGAGTGACAGAGATAGCAGATAGAATCCCTTCAGGAGACCACCTTATTTCAGCAAAATCGATAGATCCGAATAAAAGTCATGTTTTCATAATTGAAGCAGTTACATCTCCGAAACCATCGCATATGTTTGTTTTGCGAGAAAATGAAAGACCAATTACATACGAAACAACGACATCAATGAATTTGACAGCTCTTGAAGATCTCATCAAAAATAATGGATAATCAAATTTTTGGGGCGCAAATTTTTTTTGAAAAGGATTATGCGCCCAATTTTCCAAAGAATAGCAATTTTTTTTAGCATTATTTTTAAATTTTACTTAAAATATAAAAAAATATATAATATTTTTGAAGGCGCCAGTTTTACTGGTTATGAGATCACTATGTCATCTAATTCTTGGCTGAGAATACTTTTATCAAGTACTTTCATTCTCATTCTTAAAATTATTCACTAAATGACTTGTTTATTAATTTTATATTTTAGGAGGAAATTCTATTCTATTTGACCTGCAAGAGCATAGCATATGCTTTGATATAACTGAAGATTATTTTCTGCTGTATCAGTCCATACTTATCAGGGAGTTCAATTTAAGCAAAAACCACAAGGCCTTTATAAATGATAAAATTAAATTTATTCTTTTAGTTTAAAAAACGGCTCTCTGTGCTTGTTTGCATCCCTGAGTAGTCTCTTTATCTCATTTTTATTAGTGGTTTTGATCTCGATAAGATTATCATTCCGAAGCAGGCACGGCTTGATCTTTCCATCCGAAGTAATACGAATTCTAGTGCAATGAGAACAAAACTCTGTGTTATCCATAGGCCTTACAACTTCGACTTCTGCGCCTTCTAAGAAATATTTCCTTCGACGATGCATTTCACGTCTAACAATCCTATCAGATCTCGATTGTAAATATTGTTCGATCCCTTCAATATCCCCCGAAATTCCCAGACCATTAAGATCTAATAGCTCAATCAGTTGTAGTATCAAACCCTTAGACCTCGCTAATTCGATCAGAGTAGGAATTTCCAACTCATTGGCTCCCAGAACGACTACATTGAGCTTAATAGGCTCTAAACCGGCATCGAGCGCGGCATCAATCCCTGCCAAGACTCGCTGCAAATCACCGTCTCGACTGCTTGTGATGGCCTGGTATGTTTCAGAATTCAACGAATCAAGACTAATATTGACCCGCTCCAATCCTGCTTCGGCCAGTGTTAGCGCCCTTTGCTCCAAGAAAATGCCATTGGTTGTCATTGAAAGATTTAGATCCTGCGGCATATGCAATAAGATATCCTCTAAATCAGTTCGAAGCAGCGGCTCCCCGCCTGTAAATTTGATATTACGCATTCCCAATTCTGAGGCAGCCATTGCCACAGCTAAGACAGTATCAGCCTTGATCTCTTTAAATGATGATGCTTCACCTTCGTGATGACAATAAAGACATCTGAGATTACATCGAGAGGTTAGAGCAATTCTCAAGCCCGTTGCCCTTCGGCCGAATCGGTCCATAAGAGCTGTCTCACCCATCTAGACTTGCTAGTGTAAAGCCAGTATTAGTATTCTATCTCTCTAAGCTCTGCTTTGAGAAATTTAGCGGAACCGCTGCTGCATCTATGCAGAATGGAGCCAGATAAGATCCTTCCTAAATGGCTAAAGGCTCTTGATTCATGCAGCAAATGTCGATAAAGTCCTGAAGTTGAAGACTATAAATACAAACATTCTATTGTGAAAAATTATGGAATTATCCAAAGAGGTTTTCGGCAAGAATGGTCCATTGGTTACTCGCGTCGGCCTAGGTGGAGAGGGCGTACTACGAACATTTAATCGGATTAATAATGCTATGAACGTGATAGAAAAAGCTGCAGTAGAAGGTATAAACTACTTTGACTCTGCCAAAGCCTACGCTGGCAGCGAGAGTTATTATGGGAAATTTTGGTCAAAGCATTCCACATTGAGATCCAATATTTTTCAGACTAGCAAAAGCGCTTCCCGCGACAAAGAAGGAGCCTATAGAGATCTAGCTAATACACTAGATACAATGAATCTGGACTATTTAGATCTCTGGCAGATCCATGATGTTAGAACCTGGGATGATGTGAAACGGATCGAAGAGCCAAGCGGAGCATTGGAAGCATTTTCAAACGCCAAAGACACCGGAATCGCACGATTCATAGGCGTAACCGGTCACTATGACCCAAGAACATTAAAATACTGCGTTTCTAACTGGCCCATAGATGCAGTACTGCTGCCAGTTAATCCCGTTGAAGCAGCCCTTGGCGGGTTCATGGACTCCGTTCTTTCTGTAGCACAGGATATTGGCCTAGCTGCTGTAGGCATGAAAGTGTTAGGGGCATCGAATTACATATTACAGGATTCGAGCGTGACACCTGAAAGGCTCATTCGATACGCACTCTCTCAAAGAATCACAACAATTATAGTTGGATGCTCAACACCACTGGAAGTCCAGACTCTTGCTAATATTGGATCCAATTTTAAACCTATGCCTCCTGAGGAACAACAGCATCTTGTCGAAATATTTCGGCCTCATTCTAAAAAAATGGCGTTTTATCGTGGACCACAATGAATTTTGAATAACATGATTTATTGTTTTATGGAAGGCTGCTGCAAGCTAATACAATGTATTGTACCCAATCCCTGGACAAGCTCAATGCAATTTATTCCTACTACTCTCCTATTCGGAAAAATCTCCTGGATGATCTTCAAAGCTGTTTGGTCATTATCATGTTCAAAGACTGGCACTAGAACGGACTCATTACCTATATAGAAATTCGCATAGCTGGCTGGCAATCGCCCATTTCTGCCAATAAAGCCAGGCATGGGCAGTTTGATGACTTTGAGTCTATTTCCATCCTGGTCCACCTCAGAATTAAGAATCTCATAGTTCTCCTTCAGCATTGAATAATTCTCATCCTCCCGATCCTGCTCATAGGCACAAAACACGGTTGTGGGACTGGCAAACCTCGCTATGTCGTCCACATGGCCATCGGTGTCATCCCCAACTATTCCCTGGTTAAGCCAGATTACTTTGGTTATCCCTAAATATTCCCGCAAATAGGCCTCTATTTCATTTTTACTTATCCCAGGATTTCTATTTTTATTAAGCAAGCATTGCTCGGTTGTAAGCACTGTACCATTGCCATTGACATCTATGGAGCCTCCTTCCAAGATTAAATCTGGTTTGAAGCATTTTAAGTTCAAGTCCTCATTCATGAAACTAGGAATTCTATTATCATTGATCAGCTCAGGATACTTCTCGCCCCAGGCGTTGAACATCCAATTAACCATTGCCAATTTCTTTCTACTTTCATCAACAAGGAAAGTCGGGCCATAGTCCCTGAACCATACATCGGCATAATCCCCCAAGTGGAATCTGATACGCTTGAGGGTGATCTTGGATTTGGCAAGCATCTTTATGACCTCAGCCTGCATCATTTCATCCTTGACCAGAAGATTCACCATCTCGCTTTCACATATCGCTTTGATGATAGTAATGTAGGTCTTTTCCACTTCCTCAATCTGAGGAAAGCTATCCAAATTGTAAGGCCATGAGAGCCAAATGGCATCATGTTTCTCCCATTCCGCTGGCATATGATAGCCATGTCCAAAAGGAGTATCTTCGAAACGAAGTTTTTCCGCAAAATAAGATCTATTAATGTTCATACACAACGAGGATTTAAAAGGAATTCGTAAATATCAGGCCTCCTGTTCTTGAGGAAACCCCATCCTTCCCTGACCAGATCGTTGCGGCTTAAGTCCAGCTCTGCCACAATTACTTCCTCTTTTTTATCACTAGCTTTGGCAATGATTCGCCCAAAAGGATCGCATATAAAAGAGCTGCCCCAGAAGATCAAATCGTCTTCGATGCCAACTCGGTTCACAGCAACTACATGCACTCCATTTGCAATGGCATGACCTCTCTGAATGGTCTGCCAGGCCTCAAGCCAATCACCCTCCTCGGGCTCTGCATCTTTAATCCAGCCAATTGCTGTTGGATAGAAGATTATATCAGCGCCTTGAAGTGTTACGATCCTAGCCGCTTCTGGAAACCATTGATCATAACAAATTAAAACCGCTACCCTTGCGTACCGCGTCTTACATATATGAAACTCATGGCCTGCCTGAAAATAGCTCTTTTCGTAGAATAGAGGATCTTGTGGGAGATGTACCTTGCGATATTTGCATAAGATTTTCCCATCAGCATCAATCACGGCAATTGAATTGTAGCAGAGGCTTTGATCCTTCTCGAAAATGGGAACGATTATTACAACTTGATGCTCTCTGGCCAAAGCTGAAAAGACTTCTGTAGACTCTCCAGGGATAGTCTCTGCCAAATCTGATACATCCCTATCCAGCCATTGAGGGAAGTATTGGGTTCGGTAAAGCTCTTGCAGACAGATTATCTTGGCGCCAAGGAATATGGCTTCTCTTGCTTTCTCAACTGTTTTTTTTATATTAAGCGTTCTATCCTCTGTGACCGAAGTTTGGATCAAGCCTACTTTGACTTTACCATGCTCCATCCTTTGTGCCCTCTTTATGAACTCGGTGTGTTCCTAGCTTAATTATTTAGCGGGAATAAGAAAACAGATTCATAAATCGTGCCTTTATCAACATTCAATAGATCTGGTCTAGCTTTGGTAGTTCTAATGTCTGCGAAACTTCGATTGGCTTCCTATCCAATTATCAAAGAAAAATGATATCATCCAACTTCAGATTTCCTGCCTATCATTAGTGCCACAGAAAGGTACTGCCAAATGACGTTCACCCTGTCAAACCCTATGTCTCTCCACAAAGTTTCCTTCTGCCTCTTGCTAGTGTAATAATGAACTCCATTGTCATTTCTGAGCTTTCCCACAAAGCCTGAGATCTCAGGATCAAGACTGATTCTTCTTGCTTCCATCTCTTCGTTGAACCATTGCATTATGTCGCTGCCTTCCTCATCATATCCTTCAACTGCCATAAGCCATCCACCGGGTTTGAGGATTTCAAAACATTTTTGCAGCACAACCTTGTAATCTTCCAACGGAAGGTGTTCCAGAACCAAAGTGGAAATTATAGCATCATACCCACAATCTAGTCCTTCAACCCAATTCTCTCTTGATAAATTAGCGACCTTTGATCCAATTAAAGCTTCAGGAGATGTTGAACGAATTTTTTCATAAGCTATGCCCATCATACTAGACGAACCGTCAATGAGGAAAATCTTGACTGGGATCCTCCGTACGATAGTCAATGACGCATTACCAGTTCCGCACCCTAGGTCAATTATTTTAGAATTTGGCATAAGATAACGGAGGCAAGCCAGGCTCACAATATCAAGCATCTCTTGGTAATGAGGAACCACCGCTACCTGATATAAATCGTAGGCGTTGGAGTGCCGTTCATAACAGGCTATTGTGGATTCGTCGATACTCTTCAATTTCAAACCACTGTTTTTCAATTTTGAGATATGCGCTATATAACTTTAAGTTTTAATGCAAATTTGGGAGCCAAGATCCAAAACTGATCTTGAATTAGAAAAGAAAGAGATTTATTCTAATTAATATCAGAGGACTCCTATTAACCTGCATCAGCAATGAAATATCAAAAATCAGGGTTCATTTCTATTCTCTTGACGTCCAAATTTTCTTGAATCCACTTTTTTTTGTTATTGTTCGATAGCTACCGCTAAGTCTAAATGACTCGGGCA
>JALHSR010000039.1 GCA_022865315.1 Methanotrichaceae archaeon
GTGTGCAAAGCAGGTCATGTTGTCGTGACAACCGTGCCAAGAGTCCGGGTTAGGATGATCATTACGGGTATGATTTTCAATCTTTATCATTTGAATTTCGCCAGGCTTAAAATTAGTGCTTAGCGTGAGCTGTCGAAAAAAGGACTGAATTCAAGAAAGTGAGGGTGTTATGGAGGTGATGAAGGCTTAATCCGATTGTTTGAATGGAAATAATGGACAATGTATCTCATGAACTCTAGCGACCTTAAGTTAATCGGAATCCTCTTATCTGTTGCCGGGGCATTCCATAGATTATCTATGCCCAAATGATTTCTACTTCGTCTGTTCTATAGCCAGGTCTTATGTATGACTGCGGTAATGGCGTGATTGCGCCGCTGTTGAGCATAATGAGCCCGGTATGAGCTATCATCGAGCCATTATCCCCCATGAACTTTTCTGGAGGCAGGAAAAATTTGGCACCTCGTTCCTGGCACATGATATTTAGCATCTCACCGAGTCGTTTATTAGCTCCGACACCGCCGACTAGCATAACTTCATTTTTTTCTGCATGGGCTAAGGCCCTTTCTGTAACCTCCACAAGCATGGCAAATGCCGTTTCTTGAAAGCTATAGCATACATCAGCTAGATCATACTTCTTTGAGGCCTCTGTCGCTGCGGTACTTAATCCCGAAAATGACAAGTCCATCCCCTTTACGGTATAAGGTAAAGGGATATAATTTTTAGCAGAGCGGGCGAGTTCTTCAACCTTTGGTCCGCCAGGATGCGGCAGACCCATTGTCCGAGCGAACTTATCTATAGCATTTCCTATGCTTATATCTAGTGTCTCACCGAATATCCGGTAGCGTCTCTTCCGTAGCGCTAGTATCTGAGAATTGGCTCCGCTAACATAAATGATTGCTGGATCCTCGGCTCCAGTTTGCCACTTACCCACCTCGATATGTGCTACACAATGGTTTACTCCAATAAGCGGTACCCTAAAACGTAATGATAGGGTCCGTGCTGCAGTGGCCACCGTTCTTAAGCAAGGTCCCAAGCCTGGACCTTGTGAAAATGCAAATCCATCAATTCTTAGGTCTCTTTCTCTAACATATGCCATTACAGAACCTACTATCTTGCCCATTTGTTCAGCATGATGTTGAGAAGCCTCTCTTGGATGTATGCCTCCTTTGGTCGGTATATAGGTGGCATTTCTCTCAAATAGGACCTCATTCTCATTTACTAAAGCGGCGCTCAGGTTCCAGGCTGTACCTTCCAGTCCAAATACCATCATATTTATTCCTCAGATATAGCCCAAGCCGATATCCTTCCTATAGCGCATTCCATTAAACCTAATTCTCTTGATATTGTCGTAGGCTTTGGATCTTGCTTCCTTAAGGGTCAATCCTTTAGATGCTAGCGTTAAAACTCGCCCACCCGTAGTGAAAAGTTTGCGTTTATCTCGAGAATCCGTACTAAACGCAGTACCATTATGGTACACAAGGGCGTCAGGATCTAGTTTCTCGAGCCCATGGATTGGCATGTTTGTATAATGTTCTCCGGGGTATCCAGGTCTTTCCTCAGAACCGCTTGATAAAGACCTTATAGCTCTCCCGCTTACAGCGCAAATACCGACGCAATATTCGGGAGACCACTCTAGCTGGATTTGATGGAGTTTTTTATCCAGCATGCATTCCGATAGCCAATAAAAGTCCGTTATTAACCTTGGGAGGATTACCTCTGCCTCTGGATCGCCTAGACGAACGTTTATCTCCAAGACATATGGTTCTCTATCTTCAGTAATCATTAGCCCGAAGTAAATAATCCCAATATAATCAATGCCTTTAACATCTTTAAATCCTTTTATTGTGGGCAAAGCGATTCTGTTCATTATTTTCTCTTTGAGCTCCTCGTCCAGCCAAGGGTGTGGCGAGAAACCGCCCATTCCGCCCGTATTGGGATTATTATCGAGGTTGGGATTTCCAGAAAGTTTATTGAACAACCTTATAGCCACTTTTTCATCAGGTGCAAACGCTTGTTTGTAATCCATGGCAGTTTCCAATGGAAGCACATTCTTGCCATCGCTAAGCGCGAAAAACATCAGTTCTCGCCCTTCTAGCCTTTCTTCGATTTCAATCCTATCTCCTGCAGGACCAAAGAGTCTTGGATCAATCATAATGCGATCGATGGTTGAGACAACTTCTTTTATTGAGCTGCAGACAATGGATCCTTTACCTGCAGCCAAACCATCGGCTTTAACCACTAAGCCGTTTGCCGGATTTTCAAGACAGTATTGCTTTGCATACTCCTTTGCCTCCTTTGCCCAGGAAAAGTTCTGACAAGGAGGAACGGGGACATCAATACATTTGAGTAGATCCTTTGTAAAGCACTTGCTACCTTCAAGTATGGCTGCTTCTTTCATAGGGCCTAGGATCCTTTGATCTCTTTCTTGAAAGAAGTTCACAATTCCATCCGAAATATAGCCTTCCGGACCTACAAAGGTAAGGTCAATATTATTTTTCTCTGCAAAATTGAACAATTCTGCGATTGATTTGACAGGCGTTCCTGATTCATAGGCTAGTCTGCACTTTTCAAGCATTTCGCTGCCAGCATTGCCTGGGGCCACATAAACCGTATCTACATTGGGGCTTCTGGCGAATGCATGGGCAATGGCATTGCCTCTTCCGCCCGCATCAACAACCAAAACCTTTGCACCAGTCATGAGATCTCCTAAACATCCAGGAGGTGTCCCCTAGATAAGGATTTGCGGCCCTTCTCCAGATTTAAAAGATATCTTGTTTTATTTAATTTTACAGATTGATCCGCGTTTCTTATGGGTTAGGCATTAATTAAATATGTTAAGCAAGAATAACCAAGTTCACAAATCCACGCTCGCGGGAATCTTTAATGGCTAAATTGGCTTAGCTAGATTGCTGCAGGAGATGATGAGTAATGTATTCACAGGAGCAGATGCTTGGCGTAATTCAGGAAAAAAATGTTGAGTTCATTCGATTGCAGTTCTCAGATATCCAGGGCATAGTTAAGAATGTGGCAATACCAGCAAGCCGTTTAGGAAAAGCTCTAAAAAGCGGGATATCCTTCGACGGATCCTCCATTGAGGGTTTTGCAAGGATTCAGGAGTCAGATATGCTTCTCCGCCCCGATCCTAGCACGTTCAATTTGTTGCCTTGGACGTCTGGGGAGGATTCACGGGAGGCAAGGCTTATCTGTGATGTCTATTTGGCGAATGGTAAGCCTTTCGAAGGCGATCCGAGATATGTTTTAAGAAAACAGCTGGAATTAGCCGGGGAAATGGGCTATACAATGAATGTAGGCCCAGAATTGGAATTCTTCCTTTTTGAGAAGCAAAATGGTGGTTCTGCTACTACGCCGCATGATTTTGGGGGATACTTCGATCTAGGTCCTGTGGATCTAGCAGAAGATATACGCATAAAGATAGTCAGGGCACTTACGGAAATGGACTTTACCGTTGAGGCTTCACACCATGAGGTAGCCAAAGGTCAACACGAAATTGATTTTGTCTACGACAATGCCTTGAGGAATGCTGATAAGGTTTTAACTTTCAAGTATGTTACCAAGACAATAGCCATGAAGGAAGGACTTCGTGCCACCTTCATGCCAAAGCCCATTTTCGGAGCAGCTGGATCAGGAATGCATACAAACATCTCTCTATTCCGAGGTGATGAAAACGCGTTCTATGACCCAGAAACGACTACCGGGATTAGTGATATAGCTCGATTTTTTATTGGAGGACTTATCGAACATGCTTGTGCCATAACCGCAGTGGCCAATCCTCTCATAAATTCCTATAAACGTCTGGTCTTAGGTTTTGAAGCTCCAGTATATATAAGCTGGTCGGGGCCAAACAGGTCCTCTCTCATTCGGATTCCTGCAGGTCGCGGTTTATCTACACGGCTGGAATTTAGATCGCCCGATCCGACTTGTAATCCCTATTTGACTTTTGCAGTGATATTAGCTGCCGGTCTCGATGGGGTACGTCGTGGTATAGATCCAGGAGAGCCTGTGGATCTAAATGTCTATGAGCTATCTAAACATGATCGAAACGATCTTGGCATCCGAACGTTACCCGCCAATCTCAAAGAAGCTCTTGAATCTCTGGAAGCAGACAGGGTCATACGTGACGCACTCGGAGAACACGTCTTTCAGAATATGTTTCGCATTGGTATGATGGAATGGGAGGCCTACAATACATATGTACATTCCTGGGAAATCGAGAGATATATCAATATTTTTTGAATTGCTTGATTATCCGTCCGCTAATAAATAATATGCACCGAGCCTCATCCGAAACATATATATCCAGTATCGTACGTAAAATTCCAGGGCCGGTAGCTTAGTCAGGCAGAGCGAAAGGCTCTTAACCTTTAGGTCGGGGGTTCAAATCCCTCTCGGCCCGCTTTATATGGGGCTGTGGCCTAGCCAGGTAGGGCGACGGGCTCCAGCGGTATGATTGATGATGAGCAACGGGTCTGCTGAGATCTCTCGACGGGGAGGTCGTTGATGATCCGTTGGAGCACTGAAATGGGTTGCTGCCAGCCGTTATTTGAGCTGGGCAAACTTCAGTATCGGAGAGACCCGTCGATCGTGCGTTCGAATCGCACCAGCCCCACCTCTTTATGCGTAGCACTTAAATAGACTCTGTGAACTTCTATGAGCGGTGCCAAGATGTATAGGGATATTCTAACCATATGCTGGTCCATTAGAGAAGTCAACAAGAACCTTAGTGATCGAAAGTCTACAGTGGACTTTTCAATTAAGTACCTAAACAAAGCCTGCCTCAAGCTTTCCGAATCAATAAGAGATTTGAGCAAAGAGATGCCTAATGAGGCTATCGATGCTGTAAACGAAAAAGGCCAAAAAATAAAGCTTTCTTTGAACGATATTTCCGATATGCTGCAAGACCCCAAGAAGATTCTTGAGTATCATCTAATCGATCTAATCGATGGTTGGGCCAGAACAAAGGCAGAGAAATGGCCAATTTAATATCTGGGCCTCAGAACTCATAGGGATCATCATTTCTCAGAGAATTTTGTTCATCATCGGCCCTAAAGCAATAGCATTCTCGAATAGCATTATATTATTAATCCTTACCTTCACTATTCAATTATCATATAGCCGAATCAGTATTGGAAGGGTTATGGGACCGGACAATGTTCATGGGGGTACACGTTTCTATTTCAGGGGGATTAGAAAAGGCGGTTGATAGAGCGTTGGAACGTGGCTGTGATGTTTTCCAAATATTTACTCGTAATCCAAGAAGCTGGAGTTCTAAAGAGCTGACGCCAAAGGAGGCTGATTTATTTTCAGAAAAATTGAAGTCAGCTGGGCTAGGGTTGGCCGTAGCTCATATGCCATACCTACCTAATTTAGCCTCGCCCGAAGAATATGTGCATAATAAGTCCCGAGAGATGCTGATTGCTGAATTGGAGCGATGCTATCATTTGGGTATTCCTTACCTTGTAACGCATTTGGGCAGCCACATGGGTACGGGTTGGGCGAAGGGTCTACAACAGATCATATTGGCATTAGAAGAGGCGTTCTCTAAGTCAGATAATAATGTTATACTTCTCTTAGAAAATACATCAGGATCGAAGAACGGTATGGGTAGCTCATTCGAGGATATAGCAGCAATAATTGATAAATTGAACTCAGAGAGATTGGGAATTTGTCTGGATACTTGTCATCTCTTTGCAGCTGGTTATGAGCTCAGAACCCAAACAGGCCTCGAGGATTTGTTGGAGCAATTCGATGGGCTAATAGGTTTCAGGAGGATGAAGCTTATCCACCTTAACGATTCCCAAGGGGTGAAAGGATCAAGAATCGACAGGCACGAACACATTGGCCTTGGCCAGATTGGTGAGCCAGGATTCAGAATTTTTTTGGCAAATGACGTAATTAGATGCAAACCTATGATCCTAGAAACACCCATAGACTCTCGAAGAGATGATATCGGAAATCTTGAGGTCGCTAGAAATTTAGCATTAAATGTTTTCTAAAGCTACTATCAATGCCTGGTTCGAAATGGGCTTGACCAAATAAGTGCTTGCTCCAAGATCGTAACTCTTTTGGATATCGTCATCCACATTGGAGCCGGTGAGTATAACCACAGGAACGCTTTCGAAGCGGGTATTTTCCTTGATCTTTTTGAGTAAATCAATCCCACTGATGTCTGGAAGATTGAGATCAAGTAAGATCAGATCCGGAAATCTCTTCTCTGTGGCCAATTGCTCCAGGGAATTAAGGGCTTCAGAACCATTTGACACGATAATTAAGTTTTTATATATTTTATTATATTTCAAAACTCTTTTGGTGAAATTCACATCTTCGGGGTCGTCTTCAACAAGCATTATTCTTAGATCTCTTAGTTTCATCATTCACCTGGACTCAATAGTCATTTTAGAGTCAATTATCTTTTTATCGGTTGGGTTTACCTACAAAAATAGTTTTCCCACTGATTGATAAGCTTATCTTATCGGCAAATTTACTACGCAGTCAATAAAATGAATAAATTAATAAAAATTTTTTTAATGCATTTTCTAATTGCATTGAAGCAAAAGTAAAAATGATTTGCCAACCTATAAACTATAGATCAAATTAAAAATCATATAAGTTGCTCACACAGAATCTATAGCGTTTGTCCTCTCTTTGCTGGAGAGCAGGGCCACTCTGCTGATAGGAACGTGGCTCGATAACTCATAATCCATAGTATGAGCTAATTTTTCTGCGAAAGTCATGACTTCATTGTGCGAAGGCATATTTTCTCGGCCAAGTCTCTTTCTGGATCTTCCTAAGTGCATGTAAGCCTTAACCTCTACGAAATTCGGCTCTGCTTTCTCTAAAAGCTCTGCATATTCTAATGGGTCCTCCATGTTTAAGTTACGAATAAGTGTAATTCTAACCACGGTGCGGCTAGGATGGTCCTTGAGGACAATAAGGCTTTCTAGGATTTTCCCCCAAAGTTTTCCGAGCGGATTGGCTATGCGCATATAAACATTTTCAGTTGGCGCATTTAGGCTGAGATAGAGCTGTGTAGGCCTTATAATTTGCAGGACTTCAGGCTTTGTTCCGTTTGTGACAACGAAAGAGGTCATTCTACGATTTCTTATCTCATCAACAAGTTCCTTGAGGTAAGGATACAGGGTTGGCTCGCCCATCAGAGAGATAGCTATATGGGAAGGCTTGCGAGCTTCTCTGAGCTTCATTAAATCAGTCTTTTCTGATCCGCCATAACCTGAAAGAATCCTTTGCTGTTCATTTAGGATAGCATCTAAGAGTTCTCGTGGTTCCAAGAAATCCCCAAGTATCATCGAATCATCAATCGGCCTCCAACAATGCAAACATAAGTGGTTACACTGAAGCGTAGGTGTCATTTGCACGCAGCGATGGCTGGAGATTCCATAAAAGTAGTGCTTATAGCACTGATCCTCACCGCGGAGGCTACGATTTAGCCATAAGCATGGTTTTACCGCGCCCAATCCTATCAAATGATAACCCTGCTTGGCCAGCATGATCCTTGTCGGATCACCACGACGATCCATATATTATCAGAATTGATTGAGTGGTATATATCTGTTCGGAGCCTGTTTATTCGGAGATAGATCAAAGTCATTCAAATAGTAAGCAAGCAAATAATCCGCTAATTAACTAATCAAAATTTTTTTATTCCTCTTTTAAGCTGCGGATTCATGGTGCGCCCTAGAATGTAGGTGATGTAGGATAATCAAAATGAATCCATTCATGAAAAATGCTTGGTGCCCTATCATTCTAGCTAAGAAATTACTTCTCTTCATGCATTATAGCTTTAGAGTGATCAAGAGAATGCAAAAACGATTAAATCCTGAGGTGTCTCCCATGAGATGATGGTCCGAATTAGCTTGAGAGTTATGATAATACTTGCTTTAGCATTTTCTCTCCTATATTCAAGTACACTTGCAGGCGATGTTTCTCAAGGATCAAATATTGTCAAGGCTGAGGAGATAGCGAATAAAGTAAATGCTGGGCAGCCAATTAATTACCGCAATGTGGTTGTAGCAGGATATCTAGATCTAAGTGGTTCGGAGGCCGAGGTAAGTAGTCCTTTTGTTATCAAGAATTCAACATTCTTAGAGCCCATAAACTTTGATGGGATTGTATTTCGAGAATCCGTGGACCTAAGCGGTAACACTTTCAAGAATAATGCGAGCTTTGGGAAGACCAGCTTTCTTTCGGATTCTAGTTTCTCAGGGAGTAAACTGGAAGGTGAAACGGATTTCCGTGGTACGGAATTTGGGGGGAATGCAAACTTTTTTGGATCATCAATCACGAATGAATCTAGTTTTGCGAATATTGTTTTTTCGAAAGATAGCAACTTTGCCAATGCGGTTTTTAATAATACTAGCTTTGAAAATGCTCTTTTTAAAGGCGACGCCATTTTTATAGGCTCGAATTTTACTGGGAATACAGGATTTGATTTTGCTCGATTCTCGGGGTTAGCCACTTTCTGGAATGCCCTATTTTGGAAGGATGTAAGTTTTACAAATGCTTGGTTCGATGGTCCAGCAATTTTTAAGGATGCGGATTTCATGGGCAACACTAGCTTCGCCGCAGCTCGTTTTGTGGGGGATGTGATCTTTCGATCTTCTACCTTTGAAGGCAATGCAACCTTCGGTTTGGCTGATTTCTCAGGTTTTTCGGATTTTGCGGATGTTGATTTTCGGGGGGTGGCTTCCTTTATAGTCACTAGGTTCTCAGATTATGCACATTTTATTGGAGCCAACTTTGAAAAAGGTCTGATTTTGGAAGGTGCCAGATTGTACAGCATGCAGCTAGATAATGCTAGCTTCGCTGAGAATTCAAAAATCAATCTAAAAGATGCTGACTTCGCAAGGTTTGTAGTTCATTGGGATAAACTAAAGAATCACTTGCAGTTTGATGGGGCTGCATATCTGGCTTTAGTAAAGAATTATAAAAACCTGGAATGGTTTGACGACGCTGATAACGCTTATTATGAATATAGAAAAATTAGCATGGAGCAGAAGCCTCTAGGTTGGGAGAAGCTATTAGACATCGTAGCTTGGCTTTCTAGCGGTTATGGTGTACGCGTAAGCTATGTAGCGTTTTGGTGCATATTTACAATTATTTTTTTTGGTACCATCTTTTGGATTGGTAACGGCATGAGACGTTTTGAGATTATGGGTCTGGAACTTCCAGGGAATATCGGTATCAAGGATCAACATGTGTCATTAACAGATGCAATGTATTTTAGCGTTGCCATGTTCACTACGTCTCAGGCTCCCGTCAACAACTATCCGATTGGGTTTTATAGGCATCTAGCTATGGTCGAAGGCATTCTAGGATGGTTCTTCCTAGGACTTTTCGTCGTTGTATTAAGCAGCTTGCTGATCCGTTGAGCCCTGGAAAGTTTGATATAAGTATTCAGCATACTGAATGTGCCCAGGGCGTGTAGCCCAGCCAGGATAAGGCGGCAGCCTCCTAAGCTGTAGATCGGGGGTTCGAATCCCTCCACGCCCGCTTCTGCTTTTACGAAACATCATTATGGAGTTTTCTTAATTTCGGGTAATGACTACTCAATAGGTTGAAGTTTTATATACACCTAATTCGCTGATTATTAGCTAGAGGGGTAACGAATGGGTAAGAGGGGACCTAAACCTAAGTTTGTGGATGTAGCCTGTCCAAATGATAAGTGCAATCAATTTGGAATCAAAGGCCAAGGGAACATAATCGGAAATGGCACATATCCGACGA
>JALHSR010000040.1 GCA_022865315.1 Methanotrichaceae archaeon
CCGGTGGTTACGATATCTGCTATCTATCTTCTGTTTTAACCGTTCATGAATGCTATCATATGATTTTCATATGTTGAATTGGGATGCTTGATTTCTATCCGTAATCGTTGACTTTGAAGGTTAGGTTGGCGTAAGGATTTGTAGGTGCCCTCCTCAATTCAGACTCTCTCCAAATATCTTTACCTCTACCATCCCATCAAGCTGCCCCCTTTCAATTCTTTATTGATAATTGGCGTCCATTATAGATCAATGTCATGTTGTTAAAGAACAAAGGCAGAGTCGATTGGACTCCGTATATTTTTGCGATACTTCCAGCAATGAGCAAGTTAATTGAGTAGATTTAATGTTTTTGGCCAACCCAATCAGACACCAAGAACGAATTTTGGGAGATGGTGAGGGTTATCGACCGGGAGATGAAAAGAATAGAGAAATAAGTTATATTTATAAAAATAAATTGTAACAAGGAGGTCAGAAGATATGGAAAGAAAGAGGGTCATCTGTCTATTTCTTTTTGTTGTTCTTAGTCTGGTTTTTTCTTCATGCCACTCTCGTAATATTTCAGATATTAAACCTGCCATGACGAAAGAGAAAGTGATTTCTTTGTGGGGGCCAACAAACCTTATCACTTATAAGAATGCTAATGGGATGACTCTTGAAATATGGGAATATCATTTTGCTGGCTCTGATTCAATCTGCTCGATCATTTTTGTTCAAGATAGAGTAGCTAGGACGGAATGTCGCCCTTTGGAGTGAAGGTAACAGTCACAATTGGAGTGAGTTCACATTATTTCCTTCATTTCCGGTCCCCAGTGATTATGTTCCTGGCAAAACTAGCGGTATCGGAGGAGCAAGCTCTCCCAACTTTCAGTCGTTTTGCCTGGAATCCCGTGAGTACGTCAATGTGCCCGGAGGCCCTTATGAAGCTGTGTTCAACAACGGTGCCGTCTATGGTGGGGGTGGTGGTGATGGCGTATACGATCCGCTTTCAGTGGGGACTGCCTGGTTGTATTATCAGTTTCAACTCGGCATACTGAGCGGCTACGATTATACGCCTCCGGGTCGGGCCATTACAGCCGACGCACTCCACAAAGCAATCTGGTACCTTGAGGGTGAGAGTGGTGGTGTTAATAACAGTTATGTCACTCTGGCCATCAATCAGTTCGGTTCTTTAGCGGGCGCTCAGGCTGACAATTTCCAGAACGGGCAAAGAAAAATTCCTGTCATGGTCCTGAACTTGTGGGACATAGGACACGTTGGAGAGAGTGGTTACCAACACCAAGACCAATTGGTCTGTGCTCCCGTACCAGAACCCGCCACCATGCTTCTTCTCGGGTCTGGTTTGATTGGACTTGCAGGATACGGGAGAAAGAAGTTCTTTAAGAAGTAAATCACTATCAAATATGAGGAGGGAAAAGGCAGGGTCATCAGGCTCTGCCTTTTTAGTTTGTTTCCTTTAGTAATCATCGACTCCCAGATCATCTCGCCATTACAGAGTAGGTGTACTTGAGAATTATCCCCTTCGGTTCATTTTGAAAAACTGGTAAAGGGATATTTCGTTTGCTTCTTCCTGTAATGTTGTTTTTACATTTTTGCTCTACCATACAATCTTTCAAGTAATAATCAATTCTAACCATTATTCTCAGCCAATCCTGTTGACATTCCCATCCAAATTCAGTAGAGTAAACGATAGAGTCAGTTTGATTATCGAGAAGTGCCCATATTTCTCAGAGTCGGATTGGGAGAGACTTAAATGATAAG
>JALHSR010000041.1 GCA_022865315.1 Methanotrichaceae archaeon
GATCTGCGCACGTGATTCACCTTCATCTGATCGTCTTCCACGTTCGATCATCTCTACGATATAATTATTTAGAGATGTACCAAATTTTTTGGAGTCATCCCTCCAATCTTCCAGCTTCTCCTTTGAAGGTGGATATATCAAGAATTGAATTTGCTCAGGTCGTGGCATGAGTAGATATTTGTCGTTCTACTATTTAAAATGAACTAGTTCTTAGTTAATTTCTCTGATAAGAACATCATTTCTGCTGCCGGATGCGATAACACTATTGCCGCCGCTTTGCGTAATGCCTCCTCCTGTAGCCCTTTGATTAATTTGTTGATTAACTCGATTATTGTAACCAGAAACATCTGCCATATTGCCCGCTGTCTGTGTAATGCCACCTCCGACTGCTTGTTGATTTATTCCCTGGTTGATTCTATTGTTCCAGCCTGTTGCACTTGCTAAATTTTGAGCTGTCTGATCTATCGCCAAACCTGTAGCGCTCCGTTCTATGTTTTGGTAAATCTCAGCAAAACTAGGATCCAGCCGGATAGCGATAACGAATGCTGTCTCCGCTTCTGTAGTTTGGCCAAGTGCCTCAAATACAATGCCTTTATTATACCAAGCCTCTGCAAATTGCGGATCTTGTTGAATAGCCTTATCGTATGCTCGAATTGCTTCGGTGTAATGGCCTTTTAATGCCAGGGAATCTCCAATTTCCACGAATTCATGTTGTCCATTGATTGGCACAACAAACATCAGGACGGCGATTGAAACCAACACGGTATTCATGGTATGCACGAAATTCCTCCTTTGAGTTTTTCAAGATCTTGCATAATCTATCATGAACTATCAATCTTTTCTATCCAAACAATTAAGAACAGTTTATTTATTCATGCCTACTTTATTGGAGCAACAATAATTGAGGACTTCGAATAACATAACTATCGTCAACTATATATACTATAAATACTATTATATAACATGAATAGTTTTATGAGTTTCGGTATCCAGCTGGCTTGCCGCCGATTAGATGAACTTGGCGATCCCCTTTTGGGATTAAAATCGTTAATCGATTGGGAGTCATTTCGTCCAATTGTGGGAGGAATCTATGATAATAGGACGGAAAAAGGAGGTCATCCCAACAATGATGAAGTGTTGACGATCAAAATTCTAGTACTGCCAACAATGATATAACCTATCTAGTCAAAGAATGGGGCCGAACCTATCCGTTCATCATTTTTTAAGCGATAACAAGAATCTAAGGGTTTATTGTGATAAGACCAATATTGTGATAGCTGTAGAAATGAATTGCAGAAATTTATTGCGATCCTGTTTGAGCCGCCTGATAATGACAACAACGTCAGAAAATTCCATATCTGCAATCGATGTTACAGGAAGATATATCTCAATTTGAATGACCTGACATTATCGCCTCAGTCTTAATAAGAATTCTAATTAGATCCCCAACTGCGGTATATGCGCCAGATGGCTCTCCTTTAGCACCTGCTGAAAACTTATATCTGAGTACTAGATTCGTCGTTCTAAGTTGCTTTCGGATCGGCTCAAAGGACTCCGCGCTAGGCGGAATCCGATGATAGAAAGCATTCATTAAGAAAGCATACAAAATAATATAAGTGGTTATTATGTCTGCTATAGTCTATTTTGAGATTCACTTTGATGAAGCAGAGAGGGCTAAGAAATTCTATACAGAACTCTTCGGCTGGAAAGTGGAAAAAGCCCCTACAACGGGATATTGGATGATTACCACCCAAGA
>JALHSR010000002.1 GCA_022865315.1 Methanotrichaceae archaeon
AAAGCATGAAGAAGCTCATATCTGATCAATGGAATACCCTCTCATGTTCGATCAGTTATGCCAAAGGATGGATACGGAGATTCTTAGTGCGAACTGACTACAATACATTCTAATTATTAGAAGTTGTGCGGAAGACTATAAATCCAATTACCCCGGCTTAACATACGTTCGTAATTGGAGCTCATTTGGATATTCTTGGCGATATAATAATCGCCGACATATCGCTCCTGACCTTCATTCTCAACTTTGTACATACTCTCATGCTTTGTTATGGAATTTATCGGTTCTTGGAAGTTAACCATTGCATAATTGATGTCTGCTATACCCGAGCTTTGTGAATTCAAGCTGTAATTTAGATTTGCAGTCGTCTTGAACCTAATATCATTGATATATACTATGCTATCTGTCAAAAAATAACTGGCCTGATCAATAGACATCTTAGTTTCTTTGGTATGTTTCTTGCTCAAAGATATCCAGACAGCTTTCCCAGCACTGGGCGCAGCTTATGCAAACCTCTCGTTCTATTGCTACGTTGATTTATAGAATCATTTCGTGTTTTAAAGAGCAATTAGAGTTATTTCTAATTTCTTTTAAGCTTTCGTAAAGATAAGGGCATTTGCTTTAAATCGATTCATGTATTCTTTCCAGGGGATTATGAGGACGAAAAGATGAGGAATGAGATCTTTCATGAGATCGAAATTCTCTGCACCATGCACAAGAAGATCTCTCAGTCCTCGGAGTGCCGGGAGTTCAACCACCGTTCTGCCCTGCTTCTACAGAGATTGGAAGATGCAAAATTCTATCGACTGGCGGACAGAGCAATGGACCTGCTGGCCTCCTGCAACCCCAAGGACCTCTCGCAGTGCGATAGTGTCCATCGCGCTAGAGATGCCTTAGAGAGGCTAAGAGATCTTGCCAAGGAAGACCTGGAAATATAAGAGACAGAATAAAGCATCCTCTAATGGGCATGATATCATAAAAAAACCTGATTTTGATAGTAGTCTGCTAACTGAAAGTCGTATCGCAGTCTCCCAAAGGCCGTTGTGAGCTTGCAGTATCCTGATCCCAGGAATGCTTTCATGGTTCTGATGTCAAATCTAACCGCTCCAAGAAGATGCTTGTAAGGCTTTTTCTCAAACTTAAGCCTCTTAAGTATATCACTTGCTTGATCCCTCGCAGTTTGATGCAAAGCAGATGGCAATGTAGGATGCTTCTCTCTGAGGTCTTTGTATGTAGCTTTGTTAAGCCTGGTCTTGTTGTAATCATGTGCCGCAAAGCCATAGTCTATGACATCCTGGCAGACAGCATTCCAAAGCTTCGCTGTCTGAATGAGTTCATTAGACCTATCCAGCTTTATCTTCAAAGTACGGTACATGTTATTAGATAATTATATAATACCTTTAACAGATTTATAGTTTTTAGTTACTAGGCCAAAGGGCTTCGCTCTCATCCCCACCCTGAAGGATGGGGTCTTCTCGCTCCGCCCTTCGCAATCCCGAAATAAATCCTCCGGGAAATGTATCATCTAAAACCTGTTAGGCTTTACCAAGATTGGTACCCTATGATTAATCCAAGTGTGTGCAATATTGACTGCTTGATCATGATCCTCTTATTGCGGAAGCTCAGAAGCTTAGCGATTATGCCATTTGATTTCGACAACATAAGATTCAAAGATCCAGGCAAAATATTCGACAATCTCCAATCAGCTTTGGACCAGAATTATTCCAAAGATTCTGGTCGCTATCATTATAATCTTATGAATCCATTAGCATTAATCAATGCTTTTGGCCGCAAATTTCTTCAAATAATATCCTCTTAAGAAGAGTTTAGCTGTGGAAACCGGGAGTAATGTGGAGCAATGACAAAAGGTGCGAATAAATATAGCCATCTCGAAATAGCATCAAGCATTCTCCTAATAATTCTATTGACTTTATCAATAGCCGCTGTTTTCTACATCATTACAATGCCTAAACAAGGTGAAAAGTTTACGGAATTCTATATATTGGGACCTGGTTGGATGGCTTACGATTATCCAACTTCTGTAGTGGTTGGAAATCGAAGCATGGTTATTGTGGGCATAACGAACCATGAGTACACTAAAATTAACTATACAATGCAGATGGTTTTTGAGAATTACACTTTTTTTAGCAAGAATATCACGCTCGAGCACAATCAAACCTGGAAACAACCGATGACATATGTTATCTACCAGCCTGGCGTTCAACAGAAATTAGAGTTCTTGCTATTTAAAGAGAAAAATTTTTCTGCACCCTACCGAGATCTATACTTTTGGGCCAACGTATCCCAAGAGAGATGAATTTCGAAGAGGTAAGTCCAAATCTCTCAAATCTAGTTAACTAATAGAAATCGCGTTTGAGTGAAAATGTTCATGACGACCGTGCTGCTGTTCATCCCGAAAAGCTTTTACTAAAACAATGTTTAGAGTTACTTCCGGATATTCTTCTTATTAATGTCAAAATCAGGTCCGCCTGCATGACTGATTATTAAGAAAAGAAGAATTATGGCTGGCAAATGATCCTGAATCATTATCTGGACGTTCAATATCGCTCTTTAGGTTCTGATGGACTTGGTCCGTTATCATAAATAATAAAGCAGGAAAAACACAATCTTTAACCAAGTTTGATGAATATCAAGTCCTTATTTAAAAACTATCTTATAATTACGAATGATTTGATGGAAAGAGACTCGATGCAATTTTATTTTCGGTAGATTTCTTTGAACTGAAACCAACTATCCTTTTAATTAAGGTGCCATTTTCAAATAACAGCAGCGTTGGATAGCTCTTAATATTGTATTTCTTCTTTGTCTCTAGATTCTCTTTCATATCCATCCTGCCGAATTTAACTACCCCACGAAAAATCCTCTGCCATCTCGCTCAGAACAGCGCTCATATCTTCACAAGGGCCGCAGCCATTCTTATAACAGTCTAATACGAATGCTGGGTATTGGACTATTATAGATTCTAGACTATCGTCAGAGACATTTAAAATCTGATTTGCAGATAAAATCGGATCTTCTTGATTAGATAATGCAATATTCATTAGCAACGAACTAAAAAAGATAATTATGGCAATTAATCTAGATATAAAAATTTTTCTTATCATTATCCCTCCATTGATGCCAGATTTTGATAATTGAGGATTTAAAATCTTTGGTTAAATTCCAATATGTGGTATAAGGGATGCTCATTTTTCCCTTGGCCGTTAGGAGGAAAATATAAGAAATCCTCAAAACCTCTAAATCAAAGATGCATTATCTCACCTCGTGCTCAAACTCAAAACCTTTCGGAAGCCTGGCTTGTGTTCTATATGAAGTCATTGTTGCTGACAATTTCAGTCAAAATGAATATCCAGGCCTCATATATTATTGGTGGCACAAGAATCTACCTTATCAAAAGACCAAAAATAGTCTTTCCGTTCAATTAGTCAACATTCTATCGATTTCAGACTAAATAATCAACCAGCTTAAAGCATGAAAATTTGTTTTCGATATGGAGATGTTGAACCCCCGAGAGGATTTAGGGAGACTAATCGTGTGTCATAAGAACTTCAATTATAGTCATCCGCACAACTTCTAATAATTAGATGTATTGTAGTCAGTTCGCACTAAGAATCTCCGTATCCAGCCTTTGGCATAACTGATCGAACATGAGAGGGTATTCCATTGATCAG